>CAZAFS010000548.1:0-2332 GCA_964484165.1 uncultured Opitutaceae bacterium
TACTAACTTACGTCCCTGCTGTCGCTCACGCCCTATGTCGCCTACGTCGACGCCCCCTCGATTGCCGTGAACAACCACTGGAACTACGGGGTCAAGACGAACTACTGGGTGACGGACTCTTGGGGCGTGGGCGCGGGGATCGGTCGCGACAACAAGCGGGACATGTCCTACTCCGCGGGCGTGAACTTCCGGTTTTGACGCCGGCGCGTTTTTTCGCCGATTTCTTTTGCGAGCCCCGCCGTGATTCCGCGGCGGGGCTTTTGTTCGTGCGGAGAAGATGGCGGAAGGGCGCAGCAAGTCTGCGCCCCTACAGTTCGGCCTGTCCCCAATCGTAGGGGTGCAGTCTTGCTGCACCCTGGCGGAGAGGGCGCAACGAGATTGCGCCCCTACAGTTCCGCCTTTTCGCAATCGTAGGGGCGCAGGCTTGCTGCGCCCTTCTTGACTCGGCGGCGCCGCGCTATTCCAGCCCTGCGACGTTCAGGTCGGCCGGATACTCGACCGAGAACTTGAGCGGGATCTCGCGCTTCTCGCCCGGCTTGAGGTCGAGGCGCCACACCAGCTTGCCGTCCTCCTCGCGCGTGACCTCCTTGAGCGCGTCCTTGGTGCCGATGTCCTTCTCGGCCGGCGTGAGCTGCACGACCTCGATCTTCTCGTTGCGCGACACGGGCACCGGCTCCTTGAACACCACGCGCTCGGCCGTCTTCTTGTTGTTCGTGATCGTGAGGAGATACTCGTAGGTGATGCGGCGCCCCTTGCTGGTGAGGCCGGTGTTTTCGGCGAAGCGATTCACCAGCTTCCGCTTGATGGCGATGCCCTCGTCGGCGCCGAGCTGGAGCTCGAACTTCTCGCCCGGCATCACGGTCTTCAGCCGGCTGCTGGCGATGAAGGTGTCGTCGAGGAACGTGTTCATCGCGCCGGCCAGGAACGGATACTCCGTGTTGTTGTAGGCGTAGGCGCTGAGGAAGGCGGTCTCCATGACCTTGGGCGTGGCTTGGTATTGGAGATTGGCCGCGAGCTTGGCCGAGGCGATGGGCACCTTCTGCAGCGCATTGTCGGCCGCGAGGGTGACGGTCACCGGGACCTTGAACGTCGCGCTGGTCGCCCCGGCCTCCACCACGGCGGCGAGGACGTTGGCGTCCTTTTCCTCTCCTCCCGCCGCGGCGGGGGCGGCCTGATTGAAGGCCTGGACGGCGCCTTCGGCCCGCTTGGCCCGGACTTCAAAAGCGCTCAATTTGACCAGCTCTTCATTTGGGTGCGCCACATCCACGATCCACGGCGGCAGTTCGGGCGCGCCGCCGCCGAGGTTCGGGCGGGCGGTGGAGAGCGTGAGGGCGATGTCATTCCAGTCCTCGCCCGTGCCGTTGCGCACGACACCGAAGTACGCCAGCTCGACGGCCCGCTCGGCCACGCGCAGGCGGGCGTCGTACGAGGGCGCCCAGCTCGCGCCGGGCACGGCGTATTTGAGCGCCAAATCGAGCCGGCCCGGCTCGGTCACGGCCACGCGCACGGTGACGGTCTTGAAGCTCTTGCCGCTGGTGCTGCGCAGCTCGTTGAGCTGCTGTTCGAGCGCGGTCTGTTTCGCCTTCAAATCCTCCCGCTGGGTGTCGAGGGACTGCAGTTCGGTCGCGATCTTGCCGAGGGCCTCCTCGGAATAGGCGTAGAGCTTCTGCCACTCGTCGAGCGTGGGCCGGGCCGCGGTGCCGCCGCCGTGGGTGGCGTCGGCGCCGAGCGGATAGATGACGGTGCCGGTCGAGGCGAGGAGCATGCGCTTCACGAAGTCCCGCTCCTGGTTGAGGACGGCGGCGCGGTCATCGAGCGCGCGCTGCTGCTGCTGGACGCCGCGGATCTGCTCCTCCAGCTCCTGCACCCGCGCATTGGGGGTGAAGTCGACGAAGGCGGTCTGGGCGTCGACCCCGAGGATCGTGGCGGTCGCGGTGCCGCGGCCGGAGGCCTGCAGCGACTGGTCGAGCAGCCCGGCCGGCAGGCGCTCGAACGCGAGGAGGTGTTCGCCGGCGGTCAGGTCCGCCGTCGCCACGCGCGTCACCACCGCGCGGTCGGCGTAAACCGTGGCCGCGGTGATGCGCGAGTCCACGGGACTCGCGCGAAGCAAACAGGAAGAGGAAAGAACGACGAGGGTGACCAGGGGGCGGGGTTTCATGATGAGGGCGGAGGGGGACAGTTGAAGGGACAACGGCCGGCGGCCGGTTTTCTTAGGAGCCTAGGGCCGGGTAATGGTATTAAAACATGGAGAAAAGCCCGGCGCGAGGGAATCCGTATTCCGTCCTTCAGCACCCGCGTCCGCCATTGTAGGGCGGCATCGCCGAATGCCGCC
>CAZAFS010000549.1:0-2327 GCA_964484165.1 uncultured Opitutaceae bacterium
TCCTCGGCGCGCAGTTCGAGACGCAGATCATCCAGCAAACCGCGCTCGTGCGCCACGTGTTCCAGCCCCTCCCGGCGCTCCGCGTCACCGGCCGCCGGCGGCGGCTGCGCGCGTTCCGCGGCCAGCGCCGCGCGCTCCCGGCTGAGCTCCTCGCGGGCGGCCGCCAGGGCGCGGGCCTTCTCATCGACCGCCGCCTGCGCGACGGCCACGACCTCGCGTTCCGCCCGGAGCGCGGCCAGTTCGGATTCGAGCGGCGCGGTGTCGGCCGGCCGGATCCGCGGCGCCTTCAGCTCTGCTTCCAGCGCGGATTTCTCCCGGGCGAGGCGCTCGGCGGTCTTCTGAAAGTCATCGCGCTCCCGGGTGAGACGCTGCAACTGCTCGCGCAGGGCATCCGCCGGCGGCGTCGATCCATCCGGCGGAGGAAACGGGTTGGCCGTACCATCCGCAAACTTGGCGAGGATGGATTCGACCTCCGCCAGCTCCTCGGGGGTGAGATCCCCCGCCCCGGGCGCTTCGCCCGGTCGCAACAGCGCGTTGACGCGCTGGACCACGGTCGTCAAATCGCCCCCCGGCGCGAGCACGTCGGTGACGGCCAGGCGGATGCCCTCGATGACCGAGGGCAGCTTCAGTTGGTCGACCAGCAGCAGCACGGGAACGCGGGGCTGCAATTTCCGCAGAGCGTTGACGAAGTCGACCGGGCTGATGGCGGGCCGCGAGTCGGCGACCAGCGCGAGATCAAACCATTCGCCGCGAGCGGCATCGAGCGCCGCCTCCGAGTGCCCGCAGGGCCGGAGGTCATAACCGGCCCAGGCGAGCAGGAGGGTGAGCGTGCGACGGATCTTCTCGTCGCCGTGGACCAGGAGGATCTTCTTCACGAAATTCATAAGGGGAGGGAGTCGGATCGTCGTCGCGGTTGAACCGGTAGTAGAATACGGCAGAGCAGACCGGACCGAAACTTTTTTGAGCCCGGTCCATGGGTATTTACCCCTTTTTACCCCGGGTGCTCCCCGTGGGTTGCAGGCCGCATGATTTCCCGCGCCACCGCCCGTTTCGTCCGGACCGGTTTGAAATTTCTTTTACCCCCGCGGGCGGGCAAAACGCGCGGACCGCGCGCGCCGCTCCCCCACCCGCGCCGGGCGCGCCGCGGCCGGCGTCAGGCCCGGAACAGCACGTCTTCGCGGTTGAACATGCGCACGCACAGCGCCAGCGCGACGGCGGCGTAGGCGCAGCTCGAGCCGAAGATGAGCGCGAGGTAGTGCCAGTGAAACACGCCCGACACCAGTTCCTTGCTCACGAGGGCGAGGTTGAGAATCGGCACCAGCGCCAGCCGGGCGTTGAGTTCCACCCCCGGCAGCATGCCCATCATGGCCGGGATGATGATCACGATGATGAGCGGCGACACGTAGCTCTGCGCCTCCTTCACGCTCTTCGCAAAGAGCGACAGCGCCATCAGCACCGCGGAAAACAGCACCGCGACCGGCAGGAGCATCGCCAGCACGGTCAGCAGGCCCAGCGGATCGAGCAGCGGGAGCGCGCCCATCGACCCGGCCGCCGCGCTCTTCGCCGCCGCGGCCGCGCCGCCGTTCGCTTGCGTCCACCACGCCCCGGCGAGCACGAAGGTGACCCCCATCGAAAGCAGCGACCAGATCACCGTCGCCACCGAGGCGGTCAGCACCATCAGGAACTTGCCGAGCACGAGATCCAGCCGCGCCACCGGACTGCACAGGATCGTCTCCATGGTGCCGCGCTCCTTCTCGCCCGCGGTCAGGTCCATGGCCGGGTACATGGCTCCGGTGAAACAGAGCAGGATGAACAGGTAGGGGATGATGCCGCCCACGATGTTGCCGCCCACCTTCTCGGGCGGGGCGACGTTTTCCGTCCGCACTTCGAACGGCTTCACCAGCGCCGCCGGCAGGTCGCGCTCGGCCAGGCGCGCCGTGACGATCCGGTCGCGGTAGTCGGTGAAGAAGCGGCGCAACTCGCCCACGGCGAAGCCGGAGCGCAGTTCGGTTTCATAGTTGTAGATCTTCAGCGCCGCCGGCGCGCCGTGACTGAGCGCGGCGTCGAAGCCGGCCGGAATCTCCACCGCCGCGCGCAGCTGCTTGTCGGTGATGCGCCGGCGCCAGTCGCCGGCCGGCGGCACGAGCCGGAGACGCGGGTTCGCCGCCAGTGCCGCCCGCACCGCGGGCGAGTCGTCGCCGCCCAGGACCATCACGGTGGGAACCTCCGCGCGCGCCTTGTTGACCACCTTGTAGGAAATGACCCCCGCCACCAGCATGATGCCGGGGATCATCAGCGTCGGCACCACGATCATGGAGATCAGCGTC
>CAZAFS010000550.1:0-2325 GCA_964484165.1 uncultured Opitutaceae bacterium
TTGGCGCGATGCATGTCGGTGTTGGCGATCAGGTCGCCAAAGCACCAGATCCAGCGCAGCGTGCGCGCCCCCTCCGGAGTGATCCAATCCGCCTGCTCGAGCGCGGTGGCCGCCGCCGCCCAATCGGCAGAACTGCGCTCCAGAAAGGCGTCCTCGATCGCACCCAGGCTCAGCACACCCCGGCGGCCGGCCGCCCCCTGCCGGTCGAAGCGCTAGACCTCGAGGAAACGCCGGCCTCCGGCGTCGATCAGCTGGGTGCTCGCGCAGGCGATCCGGCGGTCCTGGAGGGTTGCCCCGGCGAGGTGCTCGCAGGCGAGGAGGTCGGCCCATCGCGCCGACACCGGTGAGGGCTCCGCGGCGGAAAATTTCACGAGGACGGGTTGGGGGATGCCGTCGGCGCGGAGCACAGTGGCCAGGAACTTCGGCTGCTCGCCGCCGGCGGAGGAGCCGGCGACTTCGCCGCGCTGGGCGGCGGAAGCCATCTGCGGATAGGCGCGGCCGCGATCCGATTCTGCCACCGGCACCATGTTCTCCGTCGTCCGGACGGCCCGCTCCAGCGCATGGTCGCCGAGCACGAGATCCCCGGGCAGGTCCTGCCCGTCGGTCAGGAAATACGACAGCGCATCGTCATCGTTCCACAGCCGCAGGTCCGGTGGTACGCCCAACCGTGGTGCAACCTCGCGCGCGATGGCGCGGCCAAGATAACCCTGCGGCCGCAGGTCCTGCAGGAAGAATGGCAGGCCCGGGAAGATCCCGTCCGCGTATTCGCGCTCCATCCACGCCGGCGCGCGCGCGGACGGCACGAAGCGGAACCCGCCGTTCAACGCGCGCAGCGTGCCCCAGGTCTGCGGCCGCCCAGCCTCGCTGATGCGGTAGACGGGCCATTCGGTGCCGAAATTGCGGATCGGACGGCGTAGCGCGTACCGGGTGCTGCGGGCCGCCCCGATCCGTTCGATCAATGGGCCGAGCCCAGTCAAGATTCGTGTCAAAGTCGCGGAGCTGATGCCGAGCTCGCTTGTGAGCGCGCGGCTGGCCATGGGCCCCCGGGATTGGAGGAGCAGGGTCAGGCGGCTGGCGTCCGGTGGTGGGCGTGGCATCTTAGTGAATAGATAATAGGAATGATTTATCCTATGTTATATACGTTTAATCAAGGAAATAAGAAAAGACATTAATTTTTAGTGCAAAGATAAACTGCAGAATGTTCCGCCAGCGGGCATCTGCCGTTCAGACAACGGCATCTGCATGGCGAGAACCCGGCCTGTTTCCCGCGGCTTGGGGATGAACCGCCGTCATCCCCTGCGGTCGTGGAAGGTGCCGAGCTGGCCGTTTCCCCTATTTGGCCGGGCCGCCCTACGCGAGGATCCCGTAAGTAAGGCGCTTGAGCAGATTCAAGACCAGGGCCCGGCCGCGGGCGGTGCGCGCCACCTCAAGCGGGATCTTGCTCCGCAACCCGTACTCCGGCCTGGTCAGCCACGAAGCCGCGCCCTCAGGGGACCCGATGCATCTCACGGCCGCGACGATCACCCGGCTGTCGGCGTTGCGCAATTGCCCGATCAGGGCCAGGCGGCGGTCGATTTCCCGCTGCATGGCGTCGATGACGAGCTGGCGTTGTTTCTCCGGGTTGGCCTTCATGGTCGACGGGTTTTCGCGGGAGCATTGAGCCTCGGTCCGCGGCCGATTGGATCTTGGGTTGATCGCCTCTTTCATTGGCAGGGAGGATAGCGGCCAGCATCAGGGCCTGATGATCTCGAACCTCCCGGCCTCGATGAGCGCCACATGGACGAGCCGCGTATCGAGGCACCAATTAAGACTCTGCCAACTTCCTTTCCGCGAGTCGGGGACCTCCCGGATCACGGCCGCCTTGCGGATTTCGGTTCTTACGGTGGCGCCCCGGGGGTCGAGATGCCGGCCCCGCACGCACATGCCCGGCGTGTGACCCACGACCTGATGAAAGCCGGGCACCGGCTCGAATTCCCCGTTCCAGTCAAGCCACGTGAGTCCTCCCGTTGTCTGCGACCCGCCCCGGATAAATCCGGGTGCCAGCCAGGGCTCGTGACGGTCTCGATCCAGGCGCCGGAGGAGCGCATTGGCCCGGGCCGCGAGCGACTCAGGCGTCTCGCCCTCGGCAAACTCTTTTGCGAAGCCGGCGTGGCTGAAAAGCCAGCCGCACGCGGCATGCGCGAGCTGGAAACGCTGCGGTGGCGCCGCACCCAGCTCCGACCGGATTGCGAACCACTTCTCGATAGTGAAGCCCGGGCATAGTAGGTGCGGATTTTCGGGGAAGAAATAGGGCAGGTCGTGATTGCCCAGCAGGTGGATCCGCTC
>CAZAFS010000551.1:0-2320 GCA_964484165.1 uncultured Opitutaceae bacterium
CCTGCTACCTGTTCACCTACTTCACCAAGAACGGCGAGGACGGCCTGCACCTGGCGTGGAGCCGCGACGGTTACCACTGGGAGGCGTTGAACGGCGGCAAGAGCTACCTGACGCCGACGGTGGGCACGGCCAAACTCATGCGCGACCCCTGCGTCACCTGCGGACCGGACGGTACCTATCAAATGGTGTGGACGTCCGGATGGTGGGAAAACAACATCGGGCACGCCTCGACGCGGGACTTCATCCACTGGTCGGCGGAACAAGAAATACCGGTGATGGCCCACGAGCCGACTGTCCGCAACAGTTGGGCGCCCGAGATCGCCTACGATGTGAAGCGCGGGGAGTACCTGATCTTCTGGGCGTCCGCGATCCGCGGGAAATTCCCGGAAACCGAGGCGGAGGCGGGCAAGGACCTCAACAATCGCATCTACAGCACGACGACCAAGGATTTCGTCACCTTCACGCCGACCCGGCTGTTCTACGATCCCGGCTTTCCCGCGATCGACGCCACCGTCCTGCCGGCCAACGGGCGCTTTTACCTCATCGTCAAGGACGAGAGTCTCGTGCCGCCGAAGAAGCATTTGCGCATCGCCTCGAGCGACCACCTCGAGGGGCCGTACACCGACCTCGGGCCGCCGTTCTCGCCGGCCGGCCTCTGGGTCGAGGGTCCGACGGCGATCAGGATTGGCGGCGATTACCTCGTGTATTTCGACGCCTACATGGCGAACCACTACGGCGCGATGCGCTCGCGCGACTTGCAGACGTGGGAGGACGTGACGGACCAGACGGCATTCCCGGACGCCGGCACGCCGTTGCGCGTGCGGCACGGCACCGTGATCGCCGTGCCGGCCGCGCTGGTGGCGGGCCTGCGGGCGGCAGCGAAGTGACCATCGCGCCTCCGTTTGACGCTGCTCCCGGCGCAGTATTTCGAAAGATTGTCATGCTGAGCGCAGCGAAGCATCCAGTGAAATGACGTCCGGCGCTCCGACGCCGTCCAGCTGGATCCTTCACTTCGTTCAGGATGACAATTCCGACCTAGAGCACAGCCTGATCGAAGCTGGTGCCGAGTGGGGTGCCGCCATGGGACCTTAGATTGCCGTACTGCGACCTTCACGCCGACAGGGTTGCGCTCGGCCGCGGACCTTTGGATAGTTTCTTCCTTCGCCTGAGCGTCCTTCAACCCCGTGTCTGTCATGCGCCTGCCCCGTACCTCCTGGATCTGTGTTCTTGGCCTGGTCGCCTCCCTCGTTGCGACCGTCCCGCTCTGCGCCGACTCCGCCGCGCCGCGCGAGCGCGAGTCCTTCAACGCCGGCTGGCGTTTCGCGCCCGGCGATCCCGCCGATGCCGGCCACCGGCTGACCTACGAGAATCTCAAGCCTTGGATCATGGCGACCGGCGCCGACCTCCTCGGCGTGGACCGGCCCCGGCCCGTGCGCCCCGAGGGCAGCCCCGGCGGCGACATCTCCTATGTGCGCCCGGGCTTTGACGACAGCGGCTGGCGGTCGCTCAACCTGCCGCACGACTGGGGCATCGAGGGGCCGTTCAGCCAGGCCCTGCCCGGCGACACCGGCAAACTGCCGTGGGCCGGCGTGGGCTGGTACCGCAAGCATTTCACCGTGCCCGCCGCGGACGCGAGCCGGGAGGTGTTCCTCGATATCGACGGCGCCATGGCCTACTCGGAGGTCTGGCTCAACGGCCAGTTCGTCGGAGGCTGGCCGTATGGCTACACCTCCTACCGGCTCGACCTCACGCCCTTCCTGAAGTTCGGCGAACAAAACGTCCTCGCCCTCCGGCTGGACAACCCGCCGGACTCGTCGCGCTGGTATCCGGGCAGCGGCCTCTACCGCAATGTCTGGCTGGTCGAGACCCCGCTCGTGCGGATCGCGCACTGGGGGACCTTTGTGACCACGCCGCGGGTGACGGCCGACGCGGCGCTGGTGAACGTGGACTTCGAGCTCGAGGACCAGACCGCCGACAAGGTCGCGCTCGACGTCACCACGCGCGTCTACGAATTCGGCCCCGACAACATGCGCGGCGCCGAGCCGGTGGCGACCTCGCCGACCGTGCGCGTCGACATCGACCCGGGCCGGGCACGGGAGGCCGCGCGCTCCAATCTTCTGTCCGTGCCCCATCCCAAGCGGTGGGACCTGCAGCATCCCAGCCGCTACGTCGCCGTGACCACGGTGGCGAGCGGCGGCCGGGTGGTGGACGAGGAGGCGACGCCGTTCGGGATCCGCACGATTGCGTTCGACCCCGACCGCGGCTTCCTGCTCAACGGCAAGCACGTCCCCATCCAGGGCGTGTGCGACCACGCCGATCT
>CAZAFS010000552.1:0-2295 GCA_964484165.1 uncultured Opitutaceae bacterium
CGACTGCAGCATCAGCCTCGAGCTCAATCCCAAGGTGACCGAGTTCGAGGGCTTCATCGAGTACGGCGGACCGAGCATCGCGATTTCGGGCGGACGCACGGTCACGGTCCCGCCGGGCTTCTTTCAGCCCATCTTCTCCGTACGCGAGGTGCGCACCCGGGTGACCATCTGGGACGGCGCCACCATCATCATGGGCGGGCTCACCCGCGAGGAGGTGAAGAAGGTCGAGGACAAGGTGCCCATCCTTGGGGACATTCCGCTGCTGGGCCGCGCTTTCCGGTCCAAGGGGAAGAGTTCGCAAAAGCGCAACCTGCTCATCTTCGTCACCGCCACCCTCGTCGACCCGGGCGGCGCGCCCCGGCCGCCGCCGCGCCGCGAGGCGGCCGCGCCCGGGCGGCGCGAGGCCCCGTGAGATTTACGATGGTTTGCAGTTTACGCGGGCGAAAGTTCTGTTTTGGCTGCGCGCATGGGCAAATGGCTCCTGGTTGACGGTTTCAATCTCGCCTACCGCTGCTACTTCGCGCTGCCGGAATTCACCCGCGCCGACGGGTTTCCCACCGGGGCGGTGCACGGCTGGGTGCGATCGCTCTGGAAGCTCGCCGATCAGGAAAGGCCCGCCGCCACGCTGGTGTTCTTCGATCTCGGCGGCGCGCAGGACCGGCTGGCGCTGCTGCCGGAATACAAGGCCCAGCGTGAGGAAATGCCGGCGGCGCTGGTCAAGCAGGTGCCGTACATCAAGGCCATCACGCGCGCCATGGGTCTGGCCGGCGTGGAAAAAGCCGGCGTGGAATCGGACGACCTGCTGGCGTCGCAGGCGGTGCATCTGGCCGCGCAGGGCCACGAGGTGTTGATCGTCAGCTCGGACAAGGATTTCGCCCAGATCGTCGGCGACCGCATCACGATCATGCTGCCGCCGCCGTCGGCGAATCCGAAGCTCGGCTGGCGGCGGCTCGACGCCGCCGGCGTGAAGGAAAAGTTCGGCGTGCCCCCGGCCCAGATCGCGGATTTCCTCGCCCTCGTCGGCGACGCCTCGGACAACATCCCGGGCATCGAGGGCGTCGGGCCGAAGACCGCGGCGAAATGGCTGCAGGAGTACGGCAGCCTCGAGGGTGTGATCGCGCACGCCGGCGAACTGAAACCGGAGCGCTTCCGGGAATCGGTGCGGGCCCTGGTCGACCTCGTCCGGCGCAACCTGAAACTCACCATGCTCAATCTGGCGCTGCCCACGGTGGCGGCGGGCAAGCCGAGCGCGGCCGCGGGCGATCTCTTCCAGCTGCTCGAGGAGCTGGAGATGAAATCCAGCCTGGCCGAGGCCCGGAACCGCTACGCCCAGGCGGAACTGTTCTGAGCCGGTTCCGGATGGGGCGCTCGGCGATGGGCGCTGGTGGCACCCTCTGGCGCCCGGAATTGACCATCCGGGGAATTGCGGCTTTTGTCGGATTGGGCCGAGGATCAAACCCAAGATGGCAATCGTCAATTAGCAGTGCTCGGCGCAAGATGACGACCTCCCGTAAGATCGTGATTGCTTTGTGTGCGGCCTTTGTTGGCTGCGGCGGGTTGCTATGGATCGAAGACTGGAATGCCACTTTGCGTGCATCCCGGGTCTGCCAAGAGTTCAAGGTGGGCGATTCGTCACCGGAAATAGAGCAGGCCTTCAAAAAGCAGAAGCTTGAGGCACGATTCACCTCGGACGGGCACTTCTATTGCGCAGTCATCTCTCTCCACTGGAAGCGCGACATCATTATCTACGTATTCGTCGACCGTGCTGGCCGGGTGATACGCACTGAATTCAAGAAGCGCATGTGGATATGATGTTGCACGAGCCGAGCAAACTGTAGGGGCGCGATCTTGTCGCGCCCGTTGCTAGATGGGCGCAGCAAGTCTGCGCCCCTACGATTCCTGCCGGGATGGTCAGATAAACCCTACCGGCCTTCCTGCGAAACGCCCTGCGGATCGAAGATATAACCGACGCCATGGACCGTCCGGAAGGCGCCCAGGTCGATGTTGTGCTTCTTGAAGAGTTCGCGGACCTTGACGATGTATTGGTCGAGCGAGCGGCTGCGCACGTCGGCGTGCAGGCCCCACACGGCGTGGATCAGGGCCTTGCGGGTGATGACCACGCCCTGGTTGGTGTGGAGGTAGGTGAGAATCCCGAGCTCCTTGCGGCCCAGGGTTTCGATGACCCCGTCGGTAAATTCTGCCTGGAGCCGCACCGGCGTGATCGTGACGCCGAGGAACGTGAACGGCTCGTCGATGATCCGCACGTTCTTGGTGATGTTGAAATCGGTGCGGGAC
>CAZAFS010000553.1:0-2294 GCA_964484165.1 uncultured Opitutaceae bacterium
ACAAGGTGAAGCTGCGCCTGAAATTCCGCGGCCGCGAGATGGCGCACACCGAGATGGGTTTCGTCGTCGTCAACCGCGCGCTCAAGGAGCTGGACTCCATGGGCCACCCCGACGGCCCGCCCAAGCTCACCGGCCGCAATATCTTCGTCATGCTGACCCCGCTGCCCGTCAACCGGCGGAAGCTCCGGTTCCACGTCCGGGAAGCCCCCGGACCGGGGGCCGCGCCCGGCGGGCTGCCCGTGATGCCGCCCCCCGCGCCGGCCGCGCTGCCGTCGGCCTGAACCCGGGATCACTCATGGCGCGGCTCCGCGCACGCGGCTTGGCGGCCCTCGTGGCCTCTCTCGCGCTGGCGGGCGGCTGTGCCGCCACCACCGCTGCTTCCAACCGTCCGGAAAACGGCCGCCCCGCCGCGCCGGCGCCCCCCGCCGCCGTGCCGCCGGCGCCGCTCCCGGCCACGACCCCCGCCGTGCGGGCATCCGCTGCGCCCAGCCGGCTCTGGCCGTTCAAGCATCTCTTCAACACCGATTATGTCGACGTGCGGGCGATCGCCGAGCGGTACGGGCTCACGCCGGCGTGGGTGACGAGCGGCCGGGTCCTGCAGCTGGTCGATGAGCGGGGCCGCGTGCGTCTCCGGTTCGAGGATCGGAACCACGATTTCCATCTCGACGGCGTGCGTGTGTTCATGGGCTGGGCCACGATCTCCTACCAGGGCAGCCTCTACGTCAGCAAAATCGACGTGATCAAGACCATCGGGCCGCTGCTGCGCCCGGCGGACCAGGCCGGCCAGCTGCCGGCCCCGCCGCGGCTCATCGTGCTCGACCCCGGCCACGGCGGCAACGACCCGGGCAACCAGAACAGCGCGCTGCGGCTCGCCGAAAAGGACATGACGCTCGACGTCGCCCGGCGTCTGAAAAAAGTGCTCGAGGCCCGCGGCTACCGGGTCTTGCTCACGCGCGCCGACGACCGCCGGGTGGAACTGGAGGATCGGGACATCATCGCCGCCCGCGCCAACGCCGACCTGTTCCTGAGCATCCATTTCAACGCGCTGCCGCCCGCGCTGGCCGGCCGGGTGAGCGGCACCGAGACTTATGCCTTGGCCCCGCAGTTCCAGGTTTCAGCCGGCGGGGAGCGGGACAAGTTGACGGACCTCGCCCTGCCCGGCAACCGCCAGGACGTCAGCAACGTCGTCCTCGGCTTCCAGCTGCAGCGGCGGCTGCTGGCCGAGCTCAAGACCTCGGACCGCGGCTTCAAACGGGCGCGCTGGGTCGTGCTGCGTTTTGCCGGGTGCCCGGCCGCGTTGATCGAGGCCGCCTTTCTCTCCCACGACGCCGAGGCGCGGCGCGTGGCCACGCCGGAATTCCGCCAGCAGATCGCCGAGGCCATCGCCGGCGGGGTCGATGATTACGCCGCCACGCTTGCCGCCCTGCCTCGGCCCGCTACCTTACCCGCCGAAACCCCCGCGCCGCCGGCTTCGTCCAAATAACGCCATGAATTCACGCGCTTGTATCCGCCTTGTCACGCTCACGGTTCTGTCCGTGCTGGGAGTGCCCTCCGGCCGGGCCTGGGACTACGAGGGCCACCGCATCATCAACCAGCTCGCCCTCGCCGGCCTGCCCGCGGACTTCCCGGCTTTTGTGCGCACGCCGGCGGCGGCCGGGCGCATCGCCTTTCTTGCCGGCGAGCCCGACCGCTGGCGGAACTCGCCGGACCTGCCGCTCCAGCACGAGAACAACCCGAATCATTATCTCGACCTGGAGCAGCTCGGCTGGGCGGGCCTCGATCCCGCCGCGATCAGCCCGCTCCGCTACGAGTTCGCCCTGCAGTTCGCGGCCGGCCGGGCCGCGCATCCCGAGATCTTTCCCGCCATCGACCCCCGGAAGGACGCCGATCACACCCGGGAGTGGGTCGGCTTCCTGCCGTGGGAAATCACGGAGGACTACGCCCGGCTGAAGTCGGCGTTCTCCTATCTGCGCGCCTTCGAGGAGGGCGGGGGCACCGCGGAGGAAATCGCCAACGCGCAGGCCAACATCATCTACCTCATGGGCGTGATGGGTCACTATGTCGGCGACGGCTCGCAGCCGCTGCACGTCACCGTGCACCACCACGGCTGGTTGGGGGCCAACCCGCACGGCTACACCACGGATCCGAAGTTTCATGCCTGGATCGACGGCAGGTTCATCGACCGGGCGGGCATCCGCCTGGCGGGTCTGGCGGCGCAGGCGCGGCCGGCACAGGTGCTGCCCGCGACAACGGCGCCCGGGGAGCGCGACGCGATGTTCTCCGAGGTGATGCGC
>CAZAFS010000554.1:0-2293 GCA_964484165.1 uncultured Opitutaceae bacterium
CTCACTCTATCCGCAGGGCGATGAGGGGATCGATCTTCGCGGCGCGCCGGGCCGGCAGATAGCTGGCGAGGAAGGCCACGGCCAGCAACAGCAGCGACACGGCGACATACGCGACCGGATCGGTCGGTTTCAGGTCGAACAACAGGCTGGTCATGAACCGGCTGAGCCCGAAGGCGCCGGCCAGCCCGCAGACCACGCCGAGGCCGGCCTTCCACAGGCCCTGCCGCAGCACGAGGCCGATGATCTGGCCGCGGCTGGCGCCGATCGCGCCGCGGATGCCGATCTCGCGCGTGCGCTGGGAGACGTCGTAGGCGAGCACGCCGTAGATGCCGACCGCCGCCAGCAGCAGCGCGAGCCCGGCAAAGCTCCCGAGCAGCAGCATCACCGCCCGGCGCCGGTCGAACGACGCGCCGATGACCGACTCCAGCGTCCCGGCGTCGAACACCGGCAGCGTGGGATCGAGCGTGCGCAGCTTGTCGCGCAGCAGGGCCACCACCTCCGCGGCGGGGCGCGGCGTACGCGCCAAGATGGTGATCGCCCCGGCGCGGAACTGCGTCAGGGGATGATAGAGGAACGGATTGCCGCTGTGCTCCTCGACGCCGAGGTGCCGCACCGTGCCCACGACGCCGACAATCTCCGGCCAGTCCTCCGGCTTCGCCGGCGGTGCGCCGAAGGTGAGGCATTTGCCCACGGCGCTGCCGCCCGGGAAATACCGCCGGGCAAAATCCTCGTCGACCACATACACCTGCCGGCTTTTGGCGGTGTCGTCCTGATTGAACCAGCGGCCCTCGAGCAGCGGGATGTGCAGGGTCTGGAGATATTCCGGGGAGGCGCCGAGGTGAAACGCGCCCGGCTGCGGCGCGCCGGCCGCCAGCGCGTAGTCGCGCAGCGTGAACGCATTGATCGGCAGTCCGCCCTGGAACGGCGTCGCGCTCGCCAGGCTCACCGCGGTGAAGCCGGGAATTTCCTTCAACGTGGCCAGCAACCGGTCTTGGAACTGCGGGATGCGGTCGCCGTTGCGGTACGCGCCGGTGAACGCAATCCGCGCGACCACGACCTGCCGCGAGTCGAGTCCGGAGGGCACCGCCAGGGCCCGGGCGAAGCTGCGGATGAGCAGGCCGGCGCCGGTGAGCAGCATCAGCGCGAACGCCACCTGGATGGCGACCAGAATGCCGCTCAGGGCGCGCACCCCGCGGCCGGTCGACGCGCCCCGGCTTTGGGTCTGCAGCCGCCCATGGAGGTTCGAGCCCAGCACGTGGACCACCGGGAGCAGGCCGATGAGCAGCGCCAGACCCACCGCCACCAGCGCGGTCAGGCCGAGGATGCGGCCGTCGAGCGCGAACGGCAGCGCGTTGGGCAAAAGTTGCGCGGTGAAGCGGTTGATCACCCGGATCGCGGCCCACGCCACGCCCAGGCCGAGCACGGCGCCGCCGAGGGTGAGCACCAGGCTTTCGACGAACAGCTGCCGGGCGATGACGCCGCGGCCGGCGCCAAGCGCCACCCGCACGGCCAGCTCGGCCTGCCGGGCGTTGGAGCGCGCGAGCAGGAGGTTGGCGACGTCGACGCAGCCGATCAGCAGCACGAACAGCACGCCGCCCTGCAGCAGGTACATGGTAGACTTCACCGGTTCAACCCGCTGTTCCTGGACGGTGGCGACGCCGATCTCGTGGCCGCTGCGATCGAGAAACGCGCGCAATTGCGGCGGTCCTTTCTCGTAGAAATCCCTTTCGAGGGCGGCGACCTGGGCCAGCGCCTGCGCCACCGTGGCACCCGGCTTCAAGCGGCCATACAAATTCGGCGTCACCCCGTAGCGGGCCCCGGCCGACGCTTGGTTCGGGGTCCAGGAAAGGGGCCGGATGAACTTCACGCGGGCGTCGAAGGCCTCGAACACCCGCGGCGCGATGCCGATCACCGTGTAGGGGTCGCCGTCGAGCCGCACCGTCCGGCCGAGCACGCCCGGATCCTCCTGATAATGGGATTCCCAAAAGGACTGCGTCAGCACCAGCACGCGGTCGGCGCCGGGCCGGCAGTTCTCGAGGGTGAAGAAGCTGCCGAGGAGCGGCCGCACCGCGAGCACGTCGAACAGTTCCGCCGTCGCCAGCGCCCCGGAGGTCCGGATCGGGCCGGCATCCTCGCCGAGCGTGCATTCCCAGCGCTGCCACAGGGCCAGTTGCGCAAAGGCATTGGTATGCTCCTTGAAGTCGAGGTACTGGACGATGTTGCTCGGCAGCTTGTTCAGGCCGACCTTGGGAAACGAATTGTAGACCTCGACAATGCGGCCGGGCTCGCGGAA
>CAZAFS010000555.1:0-2281 GCA_964484165.1 uncultured Opitutaceae bacterium
TGTAATCGATGCCGTCGGCGCTGGCGATTTCGCGCTCGAGCGGCGTGGTGATGAAACCGCGGATCAGGTCGGCGCTGGCGCCGACGTACACGGTGGTCACGGTGACCACGGCAATGTCGCTGCGCGGGTACTGCCGGACGTTGAGCAGCTCGATGGAGCGAAAGCCGATGAGCAGGATCAGCAGGCTGATCACGGTGGCCAGCACCGGCCGCTTGATGAAGATGTCGGTGAAATGCATCGCGAATCAGGGATGATCGGGCCGGGGCGTCGCGGAATTGCTCGGCGCGACCGTGTTGTTGATGACAACACTGGCGCCGTTGCGCAGCTTGAGCTGGCCGGCCGTGACCACGACATCTCCGGCCTTCACTCCCTTGGTCAGGGCGATCTGGTCGCCGCGGGTGGCCCCGACCTGCACGAACTGCTGGCGGACGATGGATGCCCCGCCGCCGCCCACCTGCGGCTCCACGACATAGACCGCGTTGCCGTAAGGATTGTAGACGATGGCGGAAAGCGGCACGGTGATGACCTTTTCGGCGGCGGGCAGCTGCACTTCCACGGAACCGAACATCCCGGGACGGAGTTTACCCGCGGGGTTGTGGAGAGTCGCCTGGAGCTGGAAGTTGCGCGTCGCGTCATCCACGTTGGGATTCACGGCGGTCACGGTGCCGGCGAACACCTCGCCGGGATAGGCGTCGACGGTGACCCGCACCGCCTGGCCGGCGGCGACCTGGGCCGCGGTCTGCTGCGGCAGTGCAAAGTTCAGATAGATGGGGTCGAGCGCCTGCAGCGGCACGACATCGGCGCCGCTGCGGAGAAACTGGCCCAGGTTGACCTGGCGGATGCCAAGGCGGCCGGCAAACGGCGCGCGGATGGTCTTCTTGTTGATGGCGGCCTTGATCGCCGCGACGTTGGCCAGCGCCTGCTGAAACCCGGCAGTCGCGGTGTCGAGCTCGGCTTGGGCGTTGGTGCCTTGGGCGCGCAGGTCCTTGGCGCGGTCGAGGCTGAGCCGGGTCAACACGGCGCCCGCCTCGGCGTTGGCGAGCTGCGCCTCCTCGGTCGAGATGTCCTGTTGCACGAGCAGGTCACCCTCCTGGACCACCGCGCCCGAATCAAACGCGACCCGGGTGACCGCGCCGTCCAGCTGGACGCTGACGATGATGCCCTGCACGGCGGCGAAGGTCCCGACTGCGTGCAGCGTCGGCTGCCAGGATTCCTCCGTTGCGGCAAGGGTGGACACCGCCGCGGGCGGGGGCTTCTGCGCCGCCAGCGACTTGTTCATCATGTAGCGCCCATACAGCTTGAAGCCCACGATGCCCCCGACCAGCAGGATCATCGCGAGCAGCATCAGAATCATTCTCTTGGCCATGGTTGAAGCGGGTTGAGGATTTGGAAAAAGGGGTGGAAAACGAGCGGGCCCGCCGTCAGTCCTCCGCCGCCTTGGCGGGCGGAGTGACGCGAATCCCGGGCACGGCTCGCTGGATCTTGCCCATGAGGCTGACCAGCATCTTGCGCTCATCCGGCGTGAGCTGGCTCATGACCAGGGCGACGCGGCGGAAGTAATCAGGCAGCATTTTGTCGAAATAACCCCGCCCTTCCGCCGTCAGCCGCACCAGCATCATGCGCCGGTCGTCCAGGGTGTGTTCGCGTTTGACCAGGCCGTCGCGCTCCAGCGTGTCGATCAAGCCCGTCATCGTGGCGCGGGTGACGCCGGCGCGGTCGGCCAGATCCGCCGGGTTGACCGGCTTTCCCGGATCACGGTTCAGCAGCATGAGAACGATAAAACGCCCATGGGAAATATTGTGACTGGCATGAATCACATCGAAGGCCGCCGATAGCTCGGTGCTCGTCCGCATCAGATGCAAAAACGCCTCCATGGCCGACGGATCCAACTCGGGATAGCGTCGGGAGCTCTCGAGGAGGCATTCGTATTTCGGCACTTCTTTGAGAAGGAGCATCGTTATGCCGTGATGATGGGTTGAATTTTGATAAGGCGGCTAACTGTAAGGCTCCTAACTACCCAGCCAAGCCGGAAATTTTGCTAGTAGTGGCGCCCCGGCGCGGAGAAGTTTGACTAATCGTGCCGCGGCCCGCGCCCGGCCCCAGCCGCCGCGAACGAACGAACAGAATGGCGCGGCGGCACCCGTGTTTCGGGTGGGCCCGCTCCGGCTCCCATCCCGACCGATCTCAGCCGGAACGATGCAATTGAACCCCGATCTGTCTATGAAACGATTCGCACCGAATGGTGCCTGTAGGGCCGGCGCTCAGCCTGCCCGCCGTAGCC
>CAZAFS010000556.1:0-2276 GCA_964484165.1 uncultured Opitutaceae bacterium
AGGGCATCGGCGAGGCGCTGGCCCGGAAGATCACGGAGCTGCACACGACGGGCCGCTTGGAGTTTTATGAGAAACTCAAGGCGTCGATCGCGCCGGGACTGGCGGAGATGCTCGAGATTCCCGGGCTCGGCGCCAGGAAGATCAAGGCGCTCCACGACCGACTGGGCCTCAGCTCCATCGCGGAACTCGCGCGCGCGGCCGAGGACCACCGGGTGGCCGCGCTGGACGGATTCGGGGAGAAGAGCGAGGAAAAGATCCTGGCTGGCATCCGCAATCGCGCGGCGTACGCCCGGCGCCACCTGTGGTGGGACGCGTTCGCCGTGGCCGAGCCGATCCTGCAGGGCCTGCGCGCGTTACCGCAGGTGCGGCGGGCGGAACACGCGGGCAGCCTGCGGCGCGGGCTCGAGACCGTGGGGGACCTCGATTTCCTCGTGGCGGCGGCGGAGTGGGCGCCGATTGTCACCTGGTTCACCACCCGGCCGGAGGTGAAGGAGGTGACCGCTCGGGGGGAGACCAAGGCGAGCGTTCGATTCGCGAGCGGCCTGCAGGCCGATCTGCGCATCGTCCCGCCGGCGCAGTTCATCTTTGCCCTGCACCATTTCACCGGGTCCAAGGATCACAACGTGCAGATGCGCCAGCGGGCGCTCGCCCGCGGCCTGAGCCTGAGCGAATGGGGCTTGGTGCCGGCGACGGGGGAGGGAACGGTCAAGGAAAAGGCGGCGGCGCCGGGGGCGGCCCGGGCCGCGCGACGCCGGCGCGTGCGGACCGAAGCCGATTTGTTTGCGGCCCTCGGCTTGCAGGAGATTCCGCCGGAGTTGCGCGAGGGTCTGGGCGAGATCGAGGCGGCCGAGCAGGGCAAACTGCCGCGGCTGGTGGAGGCGGCCGACATCCGCGGCGTGTTTCACAATCACACGACGGCGTCCGACGGGCACAACACGCTGGCCGAGATGGCGGCGGCGGCCCAGGCGCGCGGCTGGGAGTATCTCGGCATCGCCGATCATTCGCGCGCGAGTTTTCAGGCGAACGGGCTGGACGAGGCGAGATTGCGGCGGCAGATCGCCGAGATTGCGGCGCTCAACCGCTCCGGCCGGTTCACGACGCATGTTCTGGCCGGCGTGGAGTGCGACATTCTGCCGGACGGCCGGCTGGATCTGGCGGAGGAGGTGCTGCGCGAGCTCGATTATGTGGTGGTGTCGGTGCATTCCTCCCTGACCCAGAGCACGGAAGACATGACGGCGCGCATCATCCGCGCGATCGAACATCCGTGCACCACCATGGTGGGGCACCTCACGGGCCGGCTGCTGTTGAAACGCGAGGGCTACAGCGTGGATGTGGCCAAAGTGGTGGAGGCCGCGGCGGCCAACGGCGTGGCCCTCGAACTCAACGCCAATCCGCAGCGGCTCGACATGGATTGGCGGCACTGGCGCCGGGCCGCCGAACGGGGCGTGCTCTGCGTCATCAATCCCGACGCCCACGATACGGCCGGGCTCGACTTCTACCGCGTCGGCGTCGCTGCCGCCCGCAAGGGCTGGCTCACCCGGGCGCAGGTGCTCAACACGCGCTCCCTCGCGGCGGTGAAAAAACACCTGCGATCGAGGTGACACCGGGCGGCGGTGGAGCCGCGGGAAAGCCGGCAATCCTCCCCGGAAGGGGCGGATTCCGGACACGATGGAGCATTTGTCCAGTTTATAAACCTACCAAAAATTGAGTGTCCGCCATGCTTGTGGGTTGGGACCAATACTACCAACGATGGAGTGCCCCCAACAGAACTGTCTGACCGAGCCGGGGCTTAACCCAGCCTTCACCTCAGGATTCAACATGGCCTCCAGAAAGCGTTGCCTGCAATCACAACCCTACGACAATCAGGTGTTTAAGCTCCTGTGCACACCTCAATCCTCCCAGGACGTGCTTGTGCTTCTCAAGCTGGCGGCTGAGGTGGCCCCGGGCAACACCGAGATTGTCGCCCATCTGACCGAGATGGGAACGCTTTTCCCCGATGAATTGCTCGGAGCTTTCCGGGCATTTGTGAAGCGGCAGATCAGCGACAACTGAGGCGCTGCATTGACCGGGGTCACGTACAGCGGTGTTCGCGGGCGCAAAGGGGAAGCCGGACGGTCGATGTTCAGCCCACCGCACCTCGCGGCCACCGGGCCATCGCGGCGGTAGAATCCGTGGAAAAGAAAATTGACAAAAGTGGAAATTTGATTTCGAACTTCTGCCGGGCTGCCGCGCAGGCGGTGGCTCCTGCATTCCCCTATGCATCGCAAGTCTGACAG
>CAZAFS010000557.1:0-2273 GCA_964484165.1 uncultured Opitutaceae bacterium
CCGCCGGCCTGATCGTGTTGCTGGCATCAGGCTGCGCCCCCAAGACGGCAGCACCGGACACCGGCGCCTCCCTCGTCCTAAAGGCGGACCAACCCGGTCCGGTCATCAACCCCAACATCTACGGCCAGTTCGCCGAGCACCTGGGCCACTGCATCTACGGCGGCATCTGGGTGGGGGAGAACTCGCCGATCCCCAACACGCGCGGCATCCGCAACGACGTGGTCGCGGCCCTGCGCGAGCTCCACGTGCCCAACGTGCGCTGGCCGGGCGGCTGCTTCGCCGACGAGTACCACTGGAAGGACGGCATCGGTCCGCGCGAGCAGCGGCCGAAGATGATCAACACCCACTGGGGCCGGGTGGTGGAGGACAACAGTTTCGGCACGCACGAGTTCATGGACTTCTGCGAGCAGATCGGCACCCAGCCCTACGTCTGCGGCAACGTCGGCAGCGGCACGGTGCAGGAGATGATGGAATGGGTGGAATACATGACCTCCGGCGCCGATTCGCCCATGGCCAATCTCCGCCGGAAGAACGGCCACGACCAGCCGTGGAAGGTGCCCTATTTCGCCGTCGGCAATGAAAGCTGGGGCTGCGGCGGAAACATGCGGCCGGAGTATTACGCCGACGAGTTCCGCCGCTACAACACCTTCATCAAAGACTATTCGGACAACCGCATCTACCGCGTGGCCGGCGGCTCCAACGGCAGCGACCTGAACTGGACCGAGGTGCTCATGGCCAGGGCGGCAAGGGAAATGAACGGCCTGTCCCTCCACTACTACACGCTGCCCTCGGGCGACTGGACGAAGAAGAAGGGCTCATCCACCGAGTTCGATGAAGCCGCTTGGTTTGCGACCCTCCGGAACACGCTGCGCATGGAGGAGCTGCTCACGAAGCACTCGGCCATCATGGACAAGTACGACCCGCAGAAGCGCATCGGCCTGATCGTCGACGAATGGGGCACCTGGTACGACGTCGAGCCGGGCACCAATCCGGGCTTCCTCTACCAGCAGAACACGCTGCGCGACGCCATCGTCGCCGGGCTCAACTTCAACCTCTTCCACCGGCATGCCGACCGCGTGGCCGGGGCCAATATCGCGCAGATGGTGAACGTGCTCCAGACGATGATCCTGACCGACGGGCCGAAGATGACCGTCACGCCGACCTACTGGGTGTTTGACCTGTTCCAGGTCCATCAGGGCGCCACGTCGCTGCCCGTCGAGCTGACCACGCCCGACTACAAGGTTGGCGACGAGGCGATTCCCGCGGTCAGCGCCTCGGCCTCGCGCGACAAGGCGGGCAAGGTCCATCTCTCGCTGGTCAACGCCGACCCCAATCACGAGGTGAGCGTGACCTGCACGTTGCAGGGGCTGGCCGCGGCGCGCGTGACCGGCCAGGTGCTCACGGCGTCCACGATGAACGCCCACAACACCTTTGACGCCCCCAACACGGTGCACCCCGAACCGTTCGCCGGCGCCAGCATCGACGCCGGGAAGCTGCAGGTCCGGCTGCCCGCCAAGTCGGTCGTCGTGCTGGAACTGCTATAAGCCGGACTCATGCAATAGAATCCCGGTTTCCCTCGTAAAGGCGCAAACCGATTGGTGATGGGTGTAGGAGCCTGCTTGCAGGCGATTTTCCCTCTGCTATCGCGAGCAAGCTCGCTCCTACAATTGCACGATTCCGGCTAAGCCGGGCGGATTGCCATGGTGTATCCCGCCATGGGATGTGTTGCGGCACACCCCGCCCTGTCGGGTGCCCATCTTTTGGGAGGGGGAATTGGCAAGCGTGCAGGCGAAAATCCCCTCTGAAGAGGGGTGGCGCGTGAGCGCCGGGGTGTGTTAGGGTCGATTTCGATGCTTCGCTATGATCCAGAATTGAAGCGACTCGCCCGCCAGTTGCGCCGGCAGAGCACATTGGCGGAAGTGTTGTTGTGGCGACACCTCAAAGGGCGGCAACGATTCGGCATCGATTTTCACCGCCAGAAACCCATCGGCCAATTCATTGTCGATTTCTTTGCGCCAAAGTTGATGCTGGCGGTGGAGATCGATGGTGATTCACACCGAGTCAAAGGCCGGGAGGATATCGAACGGCAGCAAAAGCTCGAGGCCTTGGGGATTCGTTTCCTGCGTTTCAGCGACCTGCAGGTGAAAACGAGGATCAATTACGTGATTCAAGCCATTGACGATTGGATCGGAGTTTGGGAAAAACGGGAGAAGACACGGAGCTGAATACACACCCCGGCCTTCGGCCACCCCTCTCGAGAGGGGAATCGATCA
>CAZAFS010000558.1:0-2272 GCA_964484165.1 uncultured Opitutaceae bacterium
CTTGTTGACGGGACAAACAGGTGTTCCGGCCGTTTTGGGGTATGCGGTGATCTCGACAGGGATCGCCTTTGCCGCGGGGCAACCACCTCAAGGGGAGTCGCTCGGCGCACAAGCTAGGCGGAGGGAGATGCGAGCCCCTCCGCCGCGGGCCGGCGTCAGGCCTTTCCGGCGACCAATCCGGCCTAGGTTATGACCTCTGCCGGGGCTAGGCAGTGATGCGCGTTTTGATTTATCGTCTGGGCAGCTTGGGTGACACGTGCGTGGCGCTCCCGGCGTTGCGGATCGTGCGGGAGTGGTGCCCGCGAGCGCACATCACGCTGCTAACCAACCTGCCGGTCAGCGTCAAAGCAGCGCCGTCGATCGCTTTGCTCGACGGGATGGGACTGGTCGGCGATTATCTTGGCTATCCCGTCGGGATGCGTAACCCGCTTAAGTTGATGAGCTTAGTCTGGAAATTGCGCCGGCGGCGTTTCGAGACCGTCGTCAATCTGGCAGCGTGGCGCGGCGACGGTGCGCTGCGACGTGACGCATGGTTTTTCCGGGCGTGCGGAATTTGTCATTCCGTCGGCTTCGGCGCGCAAGAGGGGGGGCCATTGCGCATTAGTGGGTCCGGCGAAGCTGAGCGGGAGGCGGAGCGGCTGTTGCGGCGCGTGGCTGCGCTCGGGACAGCCGATCTGGCGGATCGGCGGTGGTACGACCTGAGTTTGACCCCAGCTGAGTTGAAGAAGGCCCAGCAGATATTGAGCGAAGGCGGAGTGGCGGTTGATTTTATTGCGATCAGCCTCGGAGCGAAGCTCCCTGTTAATGAATGGGGTCAGGAGAACTGGAGACGATTGGTTTGTGAACTAGGGGCGAGGCATCCCGAACTCGGAGTGGTGTTTGTCGGTTCGTCGGACGAGACTGAAAGATCGCGCGACTACCTGAAAGCGTGGCCCGGGCCGAAGCTCAATCTGTGCGGAAAGTGTACGCCGCGGGAGAGCGCGGCGGTGCTCGCGCAGGCTCGAATATTTGTCGGGCACGACAGCGGGCCCATGCACCTTGCAGCGGCGGTGGGCACGCCCTGCGTGGCGATCTTTGCGGCGCGCAATCCACCCGGGCAGTGGTTCCCGTTGGGCGAGGGGCATGAGGTGCTTTATCACCGCGTGGAATGCATGAGCTGCGGGCTCGATGATTGTGTTGTGGAGCAAAAACGCTGCATCCGCGACATCACCGTTGCGGAAGTCGCGGCGGCCGTCACAAAGAAGCTTGATCATTCCTTAGGGTGAAAGCGCAGGGCGAGTGAAGATTACGATCGTCCAAGGTCCCTATTTTCCAGTTCCGCCGCTGATCGGCGGGGCGGTGGAAAAGATCTGGTACCGATTGGGGCAGGAATTCGCCGCGCGCGGGCACGCCGTGACGCATCTCTCCCGTCGGTATCCGGGGCTGCCGGCCGAAAACGAAGAAGCCGGCGTGCATCATCAGCGTGTCCGGGGCTACGGCCAGCCGGCCAATGCGCTCATGCTCAAGGTGCGCGATCTGCTTTACACCCTGCGCGCGTGCCGGCGCCTGCCTCCGGCGGACATCACCGTGACGAATACTTTTTTTGCGCCGATGCTGATGCACAAGCGGAGCGGCGTATATGTGGATGTCGAACGCATGCCCAAAGGGCAGATGCGTTGTTACCGACATGCGGCCCGGCTGCGGGCCAACTCGGCGGCCGTCCGGGCCGCAATTCTGCGCGAGGTGCCGGAGATGGCCTCGCGCACGTGCGTGATCCCGAATCCACTGCCGTTCGTCCCCGATCGGCCCGTGGCATGGGAAAAGAAAGAGCAGTGCATCCTTTACGTGGGGCGGCTGCATCCCGAAAAAGGCATTGGGTTGCTGCTGGAGGCTTTTGTCCGCCTGAAGGCAGCCGGGAATGTCCGTGACTGGCGGCTTGAACTGGTGGGGCCGAGCGAAACCGAACGCGGTGGAGGAGGGAAAGCTTGGGAGGCGGATCTACGAAGGCGGTTTGCCCATCCCGACATCGCATGGCTGGACCCCATCTACGACCAAGCCAGGCTCAACCAATGTTACGAACGGGCGAGCGTGTTTGCCTACCCGTCGTTGGCGGAACGGGGGGAAACATTCGGGCTCGCTCCGCTCGAGGCCATGGTGTGGGGGGCGATCCCGGTGGTTTCGCGGCTGGCGTGTTTCAATGATTTCATCATGGATAGAGTGAATGGCTTGGTCTTCGATCACCGTGCGGCGATGCCCGTCCCGTCCCCGCTGCCAGGACTGCCCGCCAGTCCGG
>CAZAFS010000559.1:0-2271 GCA_964484165.1 uncultured Opitutaceae bacterium
GCGCGCCTCCGTTGCCCCGCAGGAAATCGAAACGGCGCTGCGCGGCCGGCGCGTGCTGGTGGTGGACGATTTGCAGGCGAACCTCCGGTTGCTCGAAAAAATCCTTGTGCAATACGGCGCCGGCATGGTCGCGGCGCCACCGGGCACGGCGGCGCGGGCCGCGCTCGACCACGAGCGCTTCGATCTCGCTGTCCTCAACTACCTCATGCCCGGCGCGGACGGGGTTGCCCTGGCGACCGCCATCCGGCGGCGGACGGATGCGGCGCGCCTGCCGCTGATCCTCGTCACCTCCGCCCAACCGTCGCAGACGGAGACGCCGCCGGGCTTGTTCGCGGCGGTGATTCCCAAGCCGCTGCACAACCGGCAATTCGCGTCGGCCGCCGCGCAGGCCCTGCGCGGGTCAACGCTTGGATGGGCGGAGCCGCCAACGGCGAAGCGCGGAGAGCTTCTTCGCCAGGATCAAATGCCACCGCCGCACCGCCACCCGCGATGAAAAACTCTCGGACCATCATCTCGGCTTCCGGTTATTCGCCGCCGTTCCCGACTGGCTCAAGTCCGGGGTTTGAAGAAAAACCGGGGATTAGAATTGCCGCGGTGGGATTCCGGCGACATAAAAATTGCAGTCTATATGATGGTCGGTAACTTGTCGTAGGACAGAAATGGAGGATGCAATGACGCCCCCGCCGAAAAACGAAAAATCCACACCGGACGCGTTGCGGAATTTGGAGACTCAATACCGGCGGCTTTTCGAGACGGCCCAGGACGGCATATTGATTCTGGATGGCAGCACGGGCCAGATCACCGACGCGAATCCATTTTTGCTGGATATGTTGGGCTATACCCGCGAGCAATTAATGGGGAAGGAGCTCTGGGAAATCGGCTTTTTCAAGGACCGCACCTTGTCCGCGGCCGCTTTTGAAAAACTGCATAAAGAGGGCTATGTCCGCTATGAATCCCTGCCGCTTGAAGCGAAGGATGGACAGGGCCATGAGGTGGAGTTCATCAGCAATGTATACGAGGTCGATGACCATAAGGTGATCCAGTGCAATGTCCGCGAAATCACCGAGCGCCAGCAGGCGGCGCGGGAACTGTTTGAATCGCGCGAGCGACTGCAGCACGTGATCCACAACGTGCCCCAGCATGTCTTTTGGAAAGACCGGAACCTGAATTATCTGGGCGCCAACGCCGTCTTTGCCCGGTCGGCCGGACTCCAGGAACCGGCGGAGATCATCGGCAAAAGCGACTTTGATTTGTCCTGGAAAGAATCCGCCGAAATGTACCGGGCGGATGACCGGGCGGTGATCGAGACCGGCGTCCCCAAGCTGAACTACGTGGAGGCACAAAAGCGGCCCGATGGAAGCGTCCTGTGGCTCCGGACCAGCAAGGTCCCGCTGCTCGACAATGCCGGAAAGATCATGGGCATACTCGGCATCTATGAGGATATCACCCGACATAAAGAGGCGGAAGACGCCCTGCGGCAAAGTGAGGCGAACCTGGCGAACGCCCAGCGTATCGCCCACTTGGGCAGCTGGGAATGGCAGATCCTCGAGAACAAACTGTTCTGGTCAGACGAGACCTGCCGCATCGTCGGAGTCCCGCCCAAGACATTTGGCGTCACTTTCGAGGGGTTTCTCAAAACCGTTCATCCCGCCGATCGGGCCGCGGTCGAAAAGGCCGTGCAGGAAAGTCTGGCCCGGAAGGGGCCCTACAATATCGAGCATCGCCTGGTCCGGCCCGATGGCTCGGAGCGGGTGGTGCACGAGCAGGGGGAAGTAATTTGTGACGAGACGGGGCGGCCGGTCCGGATGGTGGGGACAATCCTCGACATCACCGCAAGCAAGCGGGAGGAGGAGAACCTCAGGCGCATGGTGACGGTAGTGCGTGACTCGAACGACGCGATCACGATCCAAGACTCCGAGGGACGGATCACCGCCTGGAATCACGGGGCCGAGCTGATGTATGGCTATCGCGAGGAAGAGGCGCTGCAGATGAAAATCTGGCAACTCGCTCCCCCCAACAAAACGGCAGAGCAAGAGGATTTCAGCCGCCGGCTGTTGGCGGGCGAAGCGATCACCTCGTTTGAGACCCAGCGGCTGACCAAGAACGGGCGGCTACTCGACGTGTGGCTGACGGTAACGAAACTGGTGGACGATACGGGAAAAGTAATTGGCATCGCGTCCACCGAGCGCGACATCACCGAGCGCAAGCGGGCGGCGGCGCGCATCCGCGAGCAGGCGGCCCTGCTCGACACGGCGAATGACGCCATCTACG
>CAZAFS010000560.1:0-2261 GCA_964484165.1 uncultured Opitutaceae bacterium
CTCCGCTGAAATCGGCTTGGGCATGCGTTTGATCAGACGGGCGTAGTAATCGAAGGGTTTGGCCTTCGGCTGCTTCTTTTTCGGCGGTTGGTAGGGTCGCAGCACGTAAGCGGCCTGGCCGCGCTCGGTGACGATGACCTCGCCCTCGCGCTCGATCATCGCGCGCACTTTGGGAAATTCCGTCCTTAACTGCCGGATGCTCGCCTTGGCCATGATGTGAAACATGGATGTTTCACATGACCGTTCAAGCGCTTAATGACTACGCGAAGGCATCCGTGTCCATCTGAGCGATCCGTGGTCAGAATCTCTCACGCTCCGACCGGGTGCCAGGTGGTCTTGAACTCCAGGAAGTCGCGGATGAGGTAGAGGCTCTGGGCCTTCTCCGCCTGCCAGTCGATCTTCTCCTCCGCCTTCCAGAATTTGGTACGCTTGACGCTTTCGACCGCGCCGAGCGCGAGGGTCTTGCGTTCACCGGCGTCCGCCACCGCGGCCAGCGCGCGCAGATGCGCGTGGGTGGCGAACGTGGGCAGCAAATCCTTGCGCGCGCCGGTGAGCAGGTTGACGACCCCGCCGGGCAGGTCGCTCGTGGCCAGCATCTCGCCCAGCAACACGGCGGGATACGGCTGCGCCGTGGAAGCGAGCGCCACCACGGTGTTGCCGCTCACGATCACCGGCGCGAGCAGCGAGACCAGACCGAGCAGCGGCGCCGCCTCGGGCGCCAGCACGCCGACGATGCCCATGGGCTCGGTGACGGTGAAGTTGAAATGCGGCGAGGCGACGGGGTTCACGCTGCCGAGCACCTGCTCGTACTTGTCCGCCCAGCCGGCGTAGTAAATCAGGCGGTCAACCGTGGCGGCCACCTCCCGGGCCGCGGCCGCTTTCGTCGCCCCACCGAGCCTGACGGCCTCGGCCAGCTCGGCGCCGCGCGCCTCGAGCATCTCGCCCAGACGGTAGACGATCTGCCCACGATTGTAGGCCGTGCGTTTCGCCCAGCCGGGCCCGGCCTTGGCGGCGGCCTCGACGGCGTTGCGCAGGTCCTTGCGAGTGCACAGCGGGATGTTGGCGAAGAACCGCCCGGCGGCGTCCTTGAGCGCATAGGTGCGCCCGCTCTCCGAGCGGATGAACGCCCCGCCGGCGTAAACCTTCGGGGTCTTGGTGATGGGAAGACGGGTCATGGAAGAAAGAGTTGAGGTGGAAGGTTGAGGTTTAGGTGAGGCGGATCGGTTTCCGTGACCTCAACCTAAACCTTAAACCTAAACCAGCTTGGCATAGTCGAGCAGCCCCTGCCGGCCGCCCTCGCGGCCGAAGCCCGACTCCTTGTAGCCGCCGAAGGGCGACGTCGGGTCGAACTTGTTGAAGGTGTTGGCCCAGACGACGCCGGCCTTGAGCGCGGTGGACATCTTCAGGATGCGCGAGCCCTTTTCCGTCCACACGCCGGCGCTGAGCCCGTAGGGCGTGTTGTTGGCCTTCTCGATCGCCTCGTCGATCGTGCGGAACGTGAGGATGCTGAGCACCGGCCCGAAAATTTCCTCGCGGGCGATCCGGTGGCTCTGGGTGACGCCGGTGAAGATCGTCGGCGGCATGAAAAACCCCTTGGCCGGCAGGCGGCACGGCGGCTGCCACATCTCGGCGCCCTCCTTCACCCCGGTGTCGAGGTAGCCCTGGATGGTGTCGAGCTGGGCGCGCGACACGATCGCGCCGACGTCGGTGTTCTTGTCCAGCGGATCGCCCACGCGCAGCACGCGCAGCCGCTGCTTGAGCTTGGCCACCACGAGGGCGGCCACCGGTTCGTGCACCAGCAGGCGCGAGCCCGCGCAGCAGACCTCGCCCTGGTTGAAGAAGATGCCGTTGACGATGCCCTCGACCGCCTGGTCGATCGGCGCGTCGTCGAACACGATGTTGGCGGCCTTGCCGCCCAGTTCCATCGTCATCCGCTTGTCGCTGCCGGCGACCGAGCGCATGATGACCTTGCCGACCTCGGTCGAGCCGGTGAAGGCGATCTTGGCCGCGGCCGGGTGGGCCATGAGGTAGCCGCCGGTGGCGCCGGGCCCGGTGATGACGTTGACCACGCCGGGCGGCAGGCCGGCGTCCTGGAAAATCTCCGCGAGCTTGACGGCGGTGATCGACGTATTGGTCGCGGGCTTGATGACGACGCAGTTGCCCGTCGCCAGCGCCGGCGCGATCTTCCACGAGAGCATGAGCAGCGGGAAATTCCACGGGATCACCTGCCCCACCACGCCGAGCGGCGCCATCCGGCGGCC
>CAZAFS010000561.1:0-2258 GCA_964484165.1 uncultured Opitutaceae bacterium
CAGTTTGCCTTGTCATCGCGAGCCCGGCACAGCCGGGCGTGGCGATCCAGCCAGCTGGATTGCTTCGTCGCCCGCGTCCGCGGGCTCCTCGCAATGACAAACTGAGTCAGTACCAGGGCGGGTGGGTCTTGCGTCGCGTATTGTAAGATGCTCTAACTCGCAGACGGCCGCGTCCAGTCAGCCGCGATGAATCCCATTCTGGCCCTTTCCACTTCCTGGTCCTCCCAGCGGCACTCCGATGGCTACGCCATGCTGCGGGAAATGGCGGACCTGGGCTTCGAGTACGTGGAGTTGAGCCACGGCATCCGCATCGTGCTGGTGCCGGGGGTGCTCCGGGCCCTGAACGAGGGCTTCATCAAGGCCAGCTCCGCGCACAATTTCTGTCCGCTGCCGACCGGCATGGTGCATCCGGCGCCCAACCTGTTCGAGCCCTCATCCGGTTCGGGCCACGAGCACGACCAATGGCTGCGCCACACGCGGCGGACCGTGGACTTTGCGGCGCAGGTCAGGGCGCGTGTCCTGGTCATGCACCTCGGCAGCGTGCGCTTTTTCTGGAGCAATCCGGGCCGCAGACTGCGCCATTATCTCCGGGACCATCCGGCGGCGAACCTCGCAGCGGACGCGACCTACCAGCGGCTGCTGGCCAAGGGCACTGCGAAGCTGCGCCGGCGGATGGCGCCGTTCTGGGCACAGACGCTGCACAGCCTGGAGCAGATCCTGCCCTACGCGGCCGAAAAAGGCGTGCGGCTCGGGCTGGAGAACCGCGAGAAGTTCGAGGAACTGCCGGCCGACGCAGACTTTCCCGGGTTCCTCAAGTCCCTCGCGCCGGCGGGCCAGGCCGGTTACTGGCACGACACCGGCCACGCAGAGTTGAAGGAACGCATGGGGGTGGTCACGCAGCAGCGCCTGCTCGAGGCGAACGCAGAGCAGCTTATCGGCTTCCACCTGCACGACGTTGACGCGGACGGCCATGATCACCAGCCGATCGGGCAGGGGCGGATCGATTTCCGGATGGTCCGGCGGTTCTGGCAGCCGCACCACCTCCTCGTGCTCGAGCTGAACCCGCAGGTCACGGCCGCCGAGGTGCTGGATTCGAAGGAACGGATCGAAGATCTGCTGGGATAGGATGACGGGCGATGGCGCCTAGGCGGGATCGGGCGATCCCGCCCTACAACATCCGGAGGTACTGTAGGGCGGGGTCTCCAGACCCCGCCAATTTCGCAATTCCCCTTCACGCCGCCCAGACGCCGGCGATGGGCGTGCCGCAGAAGCGGCATTTGCCCGCCGTGAGGTGGAAGGCGGTGACAGAGAACACATCGCGCTCGATGATCGCGCGCTTGCAGCCCGGGCAGTAGGTGGTCCCGGCATCGTCCACCTCGCGCACGTTGCCGATGTAGACGTAGCGCAGGCCGGCGGCGCGTGCCGCCGCCCGGGCCCGAACGAGGACGTCCACCGGCGTGGGCGACAGGTGGTCGAGCTTGTGCTCCGGGTTGAAGCGCGAGAAGTGCAGCGGCCGGTCGGGCCCAAGGTTGTCCACCAGCCAGCCGCACATGCGCTTGATCATCTCCAGGTCGTCCGTGTAGGTCGGCACGATGAGGTTGATCACCTCGAACCACACGCCGAGTTCGTGGTAGGTCTTCAGCGTGTTGAGGATGGGCTGGAGCTTGCCCGAGTTGAGCCGGTGATAGGTCTCGTCGGTGAAGCCCTTGAGGTCCACGTGCGCGGCATCGACGTATCGGGCGAGGTCGCGGAGCGGTCGGTCCTCGATCGAGCCGCAGGTCACGATGATGTTTTTCAGGCCGTGCTCCCGGGCGAGCCGGCAGGTGTCGAAGGCGTATTCGTAGTAGGCGGTCGGCTCGGAGTAAGTGTAGGCAATCGACGGACAGCGCAGCGCCTGCGCGACCGCCACCACGTCGTCGGGGAACAGGCTCAGGCGGGCCAGGTCGTCGTAACCAAGGTTGCGCGGCAGCGGCGGCCGCAGCCGCAGCTCCGGCCCGCTCGGGTCCTTGGTCTCCTCCGGCTTCTTCTGGGAGATCTCCCAGTTCTGGCAGTTGAGGCAGCGGAAGACGCAGCCCGAGGTGGCGAGGGAAAAGGCCGCGCTGCCCGGGAGAAAATGATACAGCGGCTTCTTCTCGACCGGATCGACGTGAAACGTGCACGGGTTGCCGTAGGCCATCGTGTACAGCGTGCCGTCCCGGTTGACCTTGTTGCGGCAGTGGCTGCGGTCGCCGGGCGCGAGCAGGCAGTTGTTCGGGCAG
>CAZAFS010000562.1:0-2254 GCA_964484165.1 uncultured Opitutaceae bacterium
ACCGCCGATCTCGCCACCCGCACGGGCGGACCGAACGCCGCCAAGAAGGTCAAGTGCACCGTCCACTGGGTCAGCGCCGCGCACGCGGTGGACGCCGAGGTGCGCCTCTACGACCGCCTCTTCACCGTGCCGGAACCCGGCACGGAGGGCGATTTCAAGGAGTTCCTCAATCCCCATTCGCTCGACGTCGTGACGGCGAAGCTCGAGCCCTCGCTGCAAACGGCGGCGCGCGACCAGCGCTTCCAATTCGAGCGCCTCGGCTACTTCGCGCTCGACTCGGCGGACGCGAAGCCGGGCCATCCCGTCTTCAACCGTACCCTCACCCTCAGGGACACCTGGGCGAAGGGCGCCTCCTCCAGCCCCTGACCCGCCGCCGCCAACCGGAGCAACGGCCATGAACCAACACCGCATCGGCATCATCGGGGGCACCGGCCTCTACCAGCTCGAGGGGTTCGCGGCCCAGGAATGGGTGCGCGTGCGGACGCCGTTCGGCGCCCCGTCGGACGCCCTGCTGACCGGCACGCTGGCCGGGCGCGAGGTCGTCTTTCTACCCCGTCACGGCCGCGGCCACCGCATTCTGCCGAGCGAGCTGAACCACCGGGCCAACATCTGGGCCCTGAAAAAACTGGGCGTGGAATGGATTCTCAGCGTCAGCGCCGTGGGCTCGTTGCAGGCGCGCTACCGGCCGGGCGACGTGGTGCTGATCGACCAGTTCGTGGATCGGACGAAGACGTCGATTGCGCACACCTTTTTCGGCCGCGGCATCGTGGCGCACGTCGCCTTTGCCGAGCCGATCTGCGAAGAACTGCGCCGGTTGCTGCTGGCCAGCGCCCGGACGGTCAAGGCCCGGGTGCATGATCGGGGCACCTACGTGTGCATGGAGGGGCCGGCGTTCAGCACGCGGGCCGAATCCTTGACCAACCACCGGGCCGGCTTCGACGTGGTGGGCATGACCAACCTCGCCGAGGCCAAATGCGCCCGCGAGGCGGAGATCGCCTACGCCACGCTGGCCATGGTGACCGACTACGACAGTTGGAAGGCCCACGAAGCCCACGTGACCGTCGAGATGGTGGGCGAATGCCTGCACCGCAACGCCGCGCTGGCCCAGCGGATCATCGTGCGCGTCATTCCGCGCATCCCGGCGGAGCCCGACTGGCCGTGCCACGGCGCCCTGCAGCACGCGATCATGACCGACCGGAAGCTGTGGCCCGCCGCCACGCGCCGGCAACTCGACCCGTTCCTGGCGAAATATCGCTGAAGCCGGGGCGGCCGGCGTGGAATCAGGTGCGCCCCGACGACCGCCACCGATTGGCCCGCAATCCGGTAGTGGGTCGATTAGTGTAGGTCGGGCTTTCCTGTCCGCCATAGCCTTGGCGACGGCGGAATGCCCGACACCGAAGCCGTCGCCGTTTCTCTGTCGGGGATTCCGCCTTCGCGCAAAGCTTCGGCGAGACAAGAAACCCCGACCTACAGTCGCCGCTCAATTCGAGCAAACCGACCTACCGCCAGCGATCTCCGGCCGGCGTCAGCGTTTGACCGGACCCAGCGGCAGCACGACCGAACCGTAGATTTCGTTGAGCACCTGCGCCAAGCCGGTGTACATGGCCGACAGACCGCAAATGATGCCCTCATAGCCGGCCAGGTGGGTCAGCCCAACGTTGTTGGTGTACTTGGCGTAGGCCAGGAGGAAGAAAAGTATGGTCAGCGTGCCGAAGACGAACTGCAGCGCCCGGCTCAGTCGCAACGTGCCGATGAACATGACCGCGGTGAAGAGTCCCCAGATCGCCAGGTAGGCGCTCAGCGCCGGGAGGCTCGTCGCGGCCGCCCGCGTCGGCGGCGTCCAGACCAGCACCACCAGCGACAGCCAGAAGAAACCGTAAGAGGTGAAGGCGGTCGTCCCAAAGGTGTTGTTCTTCTTCCACTCCATGATGCCCGCGATGACCTGGGCGAGGCCGCCGTAGCAAATGCCCATGCCCATGATCATGGTGCCGAGTTCGAAATAACCGGCGTTGTGGAGGTTCAACAATACGGTGGTCATGCCAAAGCCCAGCAGGCCGAGCGGCGCCGGGTTGGCGGTGGTGTCTTTGCTCTGAATCAGGGTAGCGTCTGCCATGTTTGGGGGAGGTTGGGGTTGTGCGCGACTCGCCTTCAGCCGGGGCGCGGACGGCATCAGGGGGCCGCCGCCGCGAGTCGTGCGGCACAAAGGTGCGAAAAATCTCCAACTGTCAAATATCGGAAACCGAATTGGAGCTCG
>CAZAFS010000563.1:0-2247 GCA_964484165.1 uncultured Opitutaceae bacterium
CCCGGCGTCACGCCGGCGGCCTCGGGCGCGGCCTCCACCACCGTCGCCTTGCGGCCTTCCCCGGCGATGAGCGCCACCGGCCGGCCGGCGAGCTCGGGGTCGCTCCGGCGCAGCGCGCTCAGCGCGAAGTCGCGCACCCTGAGCACGGCATAATTCATCCGGCCCTTTCCTCCGCGACGGCGGCGTGGCCGCGGTCGGTTTCGACGGCGAGGTCGGCGGCCAGAATCTCCCGCGGCGCGCGCCGGCCCGCCAGGGTCAGCGGCGTGCGCAGCACGAGCCGCCACGGCACGGCCGGCACGAGCGGATGCGGCGTGAACACGAGCACGGCGGCGGCGGCGCTCTCGGCGGCGCGCTGCAGGCGGTACCACGCCGCCGCCGGCTGTTTTCGGAGCCCGCGTCCCGCCTGGCCCCGCAGATCGAGCACGAGGGCGGCATAGTTGCCGTCGCGGACGAGCACATCGGCGGCCGCAAGGGCCTCGCCCGGCGTGCGGCACCGCACCCACACCAGGTGGCGCAGCTGGTCCGCCGGCATCGTCTCGGGGGCAAAGCCGTCGGCCCCGTCCACCAGCGCCAGGCGCTGCCGCGCGGCACGGGTCGCCGCCAGCAGCCGCGACAGGATGGACTGGGCGCCGCTGCTCGGCGCCGCGGCCACGAGCTCGGTCAGCCGGCCCGCCGGCAGGCCGCCGCCCAGCGTCTCATCGATCGCCCGGACACCGGTGGGCAGGCCGCCCCCCGCCCTCCGGGCTTTTTCCGGAAAACGCGCGGCCAGCAGCGACCGCAGGGCGGCAAGGGTGGCGGGAGTGGTGGGCACGCGGAGCCATTTCCTTCAGGTGCTGCCCCGGCGGATCACCCCGACCAGCACGCCCTGACACTCGAGGTGCGAGGTGGGCGCGATGTCGCCATACCGTTTGTTCTCCGCCCGCAACACCGGTTTGCCGCGGACGTGGACGAGCCGCTTCAGGGTCGAATCGGTGCCGTCGACGAGCGCGGCGATGATCTCCCCGGTCCGCGGCTCGCGCCGCTCCAGGATCGCGAGGTCGCCGTCGAGGATGTGGGCGTCGATCATCGAGTCGCCCCGGACCCGCAGCGCCCAGAAGTGGTGCCGCCGGGGCCGGCGCACGCCGAAGACCTTGGGATCGACGGCGACGATTTCCGTCGGAGCCTGTTCCTCCATGGCGGGCAGGCCCGCGGGGATCGTGCCGTAAACCGGCAGGTCGAAGAGGTGCGCCTGGATTTCCCGCGCCCGCAGGCCCCACTTGCGGTCCGCGAGTTTTTCGAGCTGCCCCTTGCGGGCCAGCGCCTGCAGGTGACCCATGACGGTGGACTGGCTGGAGACCCCCAGATGCCGGCGGATTTCCCGCGTCGAAGGCGGAACGCCCTCCGCCTGCTGATACTCCCGGATGTAGTCGAGAATCTGTTCCTGTCGTTCGGTGAGCATGGAATACCGTTCTTTTGAACGGCGTTCAATTGAACGGTATTCCGTCCCAAAAGCAAGCCTAGACGGAATCCAGCGGCAATTCCGGGGGCGCCGCGTCCGGCGGGGCCAGGCATTGCGGCCCCTCGTTCCGGCTGTTGCTCACGAAGCGGTGGACGGGGCGGACGGTCATCCGCGCCGCCGCCAGCGGCCGGATCAGGGCTTCGTACTCCGGCGCCGGCAGGGGCTGGTCGCCGAGCCACCGCGCCATCGTCGCGGCGGTCAGGATCACCGGCATGCGGTCGTGAATCGGGCGGACGAGTTCGTTCGGCTCGGTCGTGAGAATGGCAAAGGTCTCCGGCTGCCGGTCCGCGCCCGCTTCCCAGAGGCCCGCGAAGGCAAACGGCTCCTCCCCCTGCAACATGAACACGTGCGGCAGCTTCAGCCGGCCCACGGTTTTCCATTCATAAAATCCGTTGGCCGGCACCAGGCAGCGCCGCCGGGCCGCCGCCGACCGGAACGCCGGCGACACGGCCGCGGTCTCGGCCTTGGCGTTCGGCAGCATCCGCCTCCGGTCCTTCCCCTTTTCGTAGAACGGCACGTAGCCCCACATCATGCCGCGAACCTCCGGTCCCGCTCCGCCCGCGGCCACGACCGGCATGACCTGCGTCAGCGCCACATTGTAGCGCGGCTGCACCCAGTCCGGCGCGGCGAGCGTGCGCGCCAGCGCCTGGGAGATGGCGGCCAGCGCCGCATCCGTTTTGTGGAGCGTGTACCGGACACACATGGACGCATTACCGGCCAAAGGCCGGCCGGGCGCAATCCGCGACTCG
>CAZAFS010000564.1:0-2244 GCA_964484165.1 uncultured Opitutaceae bacterium
GAGTGCAGCGAAGCATTCACGGAGGCTTCGCGCGCCGAAGCCATGCTGGATCCTTCGCTTCGCTCGGGATGACAAAAGCGGGCTCCCTCGGAACCTTCCGTGGTTCAATGCCGGCCCTTTTTGAAAGGAGCACCCCATGACCCAGGTTACACGACGTCTCTGGTTCATCATCGCGTTGCTGGCCGCGGCCGCATGGCGCGGCGTGGCCGCTGACCCGACCCCGACTTTGTTTCCGCCGGCCGACCTCATGCGGATCGGCGTCTACTATTATCCGGAGGCCTGGCCGTCCGACCAATGGCCGCGCGACATCGCCAACATGAAGCAGATGGGCCTCGAGTTCGTCCACATGGGCGAATTCGCCTGGGCGTTCATGGAGCCGCAGGAGGGCAAGTTCGACTTCGACTGGCTGGAGCGCAACGTGCAGCTCTGCGCGGACCACGGGCTCAAGGTTGTCCTCTGCACGCCCTCGCCGGCGCCGCCGGTGTGGCTCACCCAGGCGCATCCCGAGGTGCTGGTGATCGACGCCAACGGCCGCCGGATGCAGCACGGCACCCGCCAGCAGGCGTGCTGGAACGTCGCCACCTACCGGAAATACGTCGCGCAGATCGACGAGGAACTCGGCAAGCGTTTCGGTCACGATCCGCGCGTCTGGGGCTGGCAGCTGGACAACGAGCTCAGCCATTACGGGAAGGAACCCTGCTATTGCGACGCCTGCCAGGCCAGCTTCCGCGCCTGGCTCGCGAAAAAATACGGCACCATCGCGGAGCTCAACCGCGCCTGGGGCGATGCCTTCTGGTCGCAGATGTACCAGGATTTCGACCAAATCCGCCTCCCCAATGAGAAGGAGGAGGTCGCCCAGCTCAATCCGCATGCCGTGCTCGACACCCAGCGCTGGTTTGCCGAGACCGCCGCCGACTACCTTCGTTTCCAGACGGAAATCCTGCGGAAATCCTGCGATCACCGGCAGTGGATCACAACCAACTTCATGCACGACTTCGGCGCGGTCGATCCGGCGCGGTCAGGCCGCGACCTCGACATCATCACTTGGACGATCTACCCGGCGCACGGCAACCTGAACGAAGGTCCGCTCGGTTTCCGCCTCGGCAGCGCGGCCACGCTTTCCTTTGCGGCGGATTTCCACCGCAGCATCAACGGCCTGCACGGCATCATGGAGCTGCAGCCGGGGCAGGTGAACTGGGGCGAGGTCAATCCCCAGCCGTACCCGGGGGCGGTGCACCTGTGGATCATGCGCGCCTTCGCCGCCGGCGCAAAGTTCGTGTGCACCTATCGCTATCGCGAGCCGCTTTCCGGGGCCGAACTTTACCACTCTGGGCTGGTCGGGACCGATGGCGTGACGCCCACCATCGGCGGAAAGCAGTATGAACAGGCCGCGAGCGAGATGGTGCTGTTGCGGCAGCATCTCCGGCCCGGCGCCACCATGCCGGCGGCTTATGCCGCCCGCCGCACCGCGCTGCTGTACGGCCGCGAGGACCGCTGGGATCTCGACAACCACAAGCAGAACACCCGCTGGGACACCTACGGCCACCTGTTGAAGCAGTATCGCGCCCTCAAGCGCCTCGGCGCGCCGGTCGACGTGATCACCGAGGACCAGGATTTCAGCGCGTATCCGTTCCTGGTCGTGCCGGCCTGCCAGCTCGTCGACGCGGCGCTGGTGCGGCGCTGGAAGATCTATGCGGAGAACGGCGGCCACCTCATCATCACCTGTCGCACCGGCCAGAAGGACCGCGACGGCCATCTTTGGGAAGGCCCGTGGGCCGCGCCCATCCTCGATCTGATCGGCGCGAAGATCTCGTTCTACGACACGCTGCCGGCGCCTTACGTCGGCAAGGTCACGAAGGACGGCGGCCAGACGTACGACTGGGCCTCGTGGGGCGAGGTGCTGGTGCCGGGTGAGGGCACCGTGGCGCTGGCGCATTACGCCGACCAGTACTATGCCGGCGGCGTCGCGGCGGTGACCCACCGGCTCGGCCGCGGCGTGGTGACCTACCTCGGCGTGGATTCCCTCAACGGCGACCTCGAGGCGGCGCTGATCCGTGGGGTCTTCATGCGCGCCGGCGTGGCGGTGGAGAATTTCGACGACGGTTTTCTCGTGGACTGGCGCGATGGCTTCTGGGTCGCGACCAATTTCACCGAGAAACCCCAGACGGCGCCGATTCCCGCCGGGGCCGGCGTGCTGATCGGCGGGCGGGAGGTGCCCACCGCCGGGGTGGCGGTCTGGCAGGA
>CAZAFS010000565.1:0-2240 GCA_964484165.1 uncultured Opitutaceae bacterium
TGATGGTGTGGTCCGGTGACGGCTGGCCGCTTTCGTCGCCCGACTACTTCGACATCCACGAACAGGCCACCTCCTTTGCCGAATTCGGTGTCTACTCGCCCCGGCGCGTCAACCTCGGCGGCGAAAACGCCCAGTCCGTACCCAGCGTGATCTGCACCCCGGAGGTCTTGCGCGCCTTCGGCATGCCGCCCGTGTTGGGTCGTTTCCTCACGCCCGCGGACGGGGACAAGGGCGCCCCACCCGTGGCCGTGATCAGCTACCGGCTTTGGCAGCAGTCGTTCGCCGGCGACCCCGGCTTGGTGGGCCGGACGATCCGGCTCAACGGCGGCAACGTCACCGTCATCGGCATCATGCCGGCCAGCTTCGAATTCGTCGGGCCCTGGATGCGCACGGAAACCTGCCAGGTCTGGCTCCCGCTCCAGATCAAACGGGGCGACGGGGACCGCGGCAGCCACTGGATCTGCGGGATCGCCCGGCTCAAGGATGGCGTGTCGGTGGGCGCCGCCGACGCCGAGATCAAGGCGATCGGCAAACGGCTCACGGCCGCCTATCCCGACACCAACAGCAAGAAACATCTCCTGGTTCGCTCGCTGCACGATGAAATGACCCGTTACGTGGGCTCGCGGGTGTGGATGCTGTTCGGCGCGGTCGCCCTTGTGCTGCTCGTGGCCTGCGCCAACGTCGCCAGCATGCTGCTGGCGCGCAATGCGCGGCGCCAGGGCGAATTCGGCGTGCGCATTGCCCTTGGCGCCACCCGGAGCCACCTCATCCGCCTCGCGCTCACCGAAAGCCTGCTGCTGGCGCTGGCCGGCGCGCTCGCCGGACTGATCGTCGCGTACTTCGGGATCCGCGCGCTCCAGATGATCGCGCCCGTCAGCGATGCCCGCAAGGCCGCGATGACGTTGAACGGCGGCGTGCTGGCGTTCTCGCTCGGGCTCACCGCCCTGACGGCGGTGTTGGCCGGCCTGCCGCCGGCCTTCGCCGCCATGCGCATCTCGGTCACCGACCTCCTGCGCACGGAGGGCCGCGGCACCGCCGGGTCGCGTGCCCGCCACCACATCCTGCGCGGGCTGATCGTCGCCCAGATCGCCCTTGCCTTCGTCCTCGCCAACGGCGCCGCCCTGTTTTCTGCCAGCTATGTCCGGCTGCTGGCGGCCAATGACAAGCTGGCGACCGAATACGTCCTCTCCGCCGAGACGGACCTGCGCGGCGAACGCTATGGCGACAAAGACGTGCGGGCTCGCTTCTGTGAGCAATTGGCCGAGCGCATCGCCGCCCTGCCCGGGGTCACGGCGGCGGGCACCACGACCAAGCTGCCCCTCGAAGGCGGCAGCAATACCGGCATCATGGTCAACGACCAGGTCTTCGACCCCACCGCCGAGCGCACGCTCGCCGAGGTCTCCAGCATTACGCCGGGCTATTTTGCGGCGGCGGGCATCGGTCTGCTGCGCGGGCGCACGCTCGAACCCGGCGACGCCAAAGGCGACATGGTCGGGGTCGTGGTGAATCGCGCGCTGGCCGACACGTGCTGGCCGGGCAAGGATCCGCTCGGCATGGTCATTCGCGGCAACAACCCGAAACCGTGGTTCACCGCCCGCGTCGTCGGGGTGGTGGAGAATGTGCGCCAGTGGGGCCCTGAAACGGAGCCCAAGCCCGAGCTCTACTGGACGCCGGACCGTGCCTGGGGCGAGACGATCTTTCTCGTCGTCCGGTCGACGCAGCGGGCCAGCCAGCTGGCCGGAGCGCTGCGCCGCGAGCTGGCCCAGCTCGATTCCGATCTGCCGCTGGCCCGCGTCCGCACCCTGCAGGAGGTGGTCACGCAGGCCACCCAGGGGCAGCGGGTGGTGACGGGCCTGGTCGACTTTTTCATGGCCGCGGCACTCGGGCTGGTGGCCGTCGGGCTGTACGGCACGCTGTCCTACCACGTACTGCAGCGCACACGCGAGATCGGCGTGCGCATGGCCGTCGGGGCGGGCCGCCGCAACATCCTCGCCCTCGTGTTCGGCCAGGGTGCGCGGTGGGTCCTGGCCGGCGTGGTGATTGGCGCGGCGGGAGCGTTGGCGCTGGCCACTCTGCTGCGCTCCATGATCTACGGCGTGAATCCACTGAATCCCGTCACCCTCCTGGTCGGTGCGGGCGCCGTGACCCTTGCCGCGATGCTCGCCTGCTGGCTGCCGGCGCGGCGGGCCAGCCGGGTCGATCCGATGGTGGCGCTGCGGTCGGAGTAGCGCCTGCGGCGC
>CAZAFS010000566.1:0-2216 GCA_964484165.1 uncultured Opitutaceae bacterium
CGTTGATGATGAACGAGCCGCGCTCGGTCACCATCGGGATGTCGCCCATGTAGATTTCCTCGTCCTTGATGAAGTCCTCCTCGCGCAGGCGCAGCTTCACGTAAAGCGGCACGGCGTACGTGATGCCCTCCCGGATGCACTCGATCTCCGAGTGCTTCGGGTCGCCGATGGTGTAGGTGACGTATTCCAGCACCAGGCGCCCGTCGTAGGACTCGATCGGGAACACCTCGCGGAACACGGCCTCGAGGCCCTGGGGCTTCCGCTGCTTGTCGGGCACGCCCTTCTGCAGATAATCGAGGTACGAATTGATCTGAATCTCGATGAGATTCGGCGGCGGAATGACTTCCTTGAGTTTGCCGAAGTTGGTGCGTTCGGTATGGGTGCGGTCGGCCATGGATATTCCCGGTTATGCGGACGAGGACTGGGTGCCGGCGCGGCGGATCACAGGGAGCCGCCGCGGCCGAAAAGGACGGAACAACGACAAGGCAGGGACCCGGTCGCGCAGAAACGCGGCCGGCCCCGCCCCCAATTTATGCAATGCGGTGCGAATCGCCAAACGGTGGTTACTTGAGCTCGACCTTCGCCCCGGCGGCTTCGAGCTTCTTCTTGATCTCCTCCGCTTCCTGCTTGGAAGCACCCTCCTTGACGGCCTTGGGCGCGCTTTCGACGAGATCCTTGGCTTCCTTGAGGCCGAGGCCGGTGATGGCCCGGACTTCCTTGATCGCCCCGATCTTGTTCGCGCCGGCCTCGACGAGGACGACGGTAAACTCGGTCTTCTCCTCGACCGGCGCGGCGGCGGCCGCGGCGGCGGGGGCGGCGGCCACGGCGACCGGCGCGGCGGCGGAAACGCCCCACTTGGTCTCCAGGTCCTTGACGAGGCCGGCGATTTCGAGAACCGACTGGCTGGAGAGCCACTCGATGACTTGTTCCTTGGTGATGTTGCTCATGATGATCTCCTGCCGCCGACTAGCGCCTTCGAACCGGAAGCGCGTTTAAGAGACGTATCCCCTAGCCCGCAGCGATGAATGTGGTTTTTCCGGGCACGGCGGACGAGTCCGCCGGCGTCGGGAAAGTGATGGTGAATGACGGTTATTTGGTCCCCTCCGCGGCGCGCACCTTCGCCTGCAGGACGTTGGCCAGCCCCTGCGGGACGGCGTTGAGCACGCGCACAAACATGCCGGCGGGCTGCTGGAGGAGGCCGAGCAGCTGGGCGCGCAGCGCCTCGAGCGAGGGCAGTTCGGCGAGCCGTTCGAGCTCCTTCGACGAAAGCAGCCGGTTGCTGAGCACGCCGGCCTTCAGCACGATCTTCTGCTTTTCCTTGATGAAATCGCGGATGACCTTCGCCACGCCGGGCGAATTCCGGCCGCCGACGATGATGGCGGTGGGCCCGATCAGCGCCCGGTCGAAGTCCGGCAGGCTCAGCGCCTGCGCGGCCACCCGGAGCGAGCTGTTCTTGACCACGTGAAACTCGGCCTGGTGGGGCGCGAGGCGGCGCCGCAGCTCGGCCACGTCGGCCACGGTCATCTTGTCGTAGTTCGCGAGGATGACGTAATCGGACTTTTTGAGGTGGGTGGTCACCTCCTCGATCAGATATTTTTTCTCCACTCTCATGAGGGGTCCCGGTTCAGTATTTGCTGTATTCGTTGCCCGCGATGCGGATGCCGGGGCTCTGGGATGAGGACAAGGCCATCGAGAGGATGTAGCGGCCCTTGAAGGCGGCCGGCTTGGCCTTGCCCACGGCCTCCAGCACGGCGGCGGCGTTCTCCAGGATCTGGGCGGGCGTGAACGAGCGCTTGCCGATGCCCACCCCGATGCTGGCGGCCTTGTCCATCTTGAACTCCACGCGGCCGGCCTTCACCGCCTTGATCCCGGCGGCGATGTCGTCGGTCACGGTGCCCGATTTCGGGTTGGGCATGAGCCCCTTCGGGCCGAGCACGCGGGCGATGGTGCGCACAGTCTTCATTGCCTCGGTGGTGGCGATGGCGACGTCGAAATCGACCCAGCCCCCCTGGATCTTCTGGATCAGCTCCGCCAGGCCGGCGTGGTCGGCGCCGGCGTCCAGCGCCGCCTTCGGATTGTCGGTGAACACGAGGACGCGCACCTTCTTGCCCGTGCCGTTGGGCAGCGGGGTGGTGCCGCGCACCATCTGCTCGCCCTGCGAGGCGTCGACCCCGAGCCGGAAGGACAGTTCGACCGTCTCGTCGAACTTGGCCTTG
>CAZAFS010000567.1:0-2211 GCA_964484165.1 uncultured Opitutaceae bacterium
TGGACGGATTTCGGGGATCGGTCACCCATGATGGATTTCCTCTTGATTGGGGGTTGCTCACCTGCGGCAGTTGGTTCTCCGGAGGCAAGGCCACCGTATCCGGTCATCGCGGGCATTGCAAACACCCCCGGCGGACGCGGGCCGCCCCGGCCAGGTCGCGACGCGCGGGGAGCGGTCAGCGGTCCGTTTTTTGCACCGCTGATTACACTGACCCCGCCGCAGCGGCGGGGCTGATCGGCGCTGATCTTTTTTCTCCGGAGGCCGCCGAGAGCGCGCAGGGGGTGGAGGTCTGGGGTCAGGGGTCGGGGGTCGGAGGAATTCGCACACCGCAATCCCGTTCATGCGCCTTCTGGGCCTCTGGTGGTCAAAATTCCTCTGCCGCCTCAGCGACCTTGTGAAATCCCGGGGGCGGAGGCACACGGGGTCAGGCGGACTCAAAAAACCAAATACTGGCTCTTGAACTACCCGGCGAATCGCCGAAAGTGAGCAGTCATGGATGCCGAAATCACGCCCACCCCGAACGGACCGCTGCATGCGGAGCGAATCAAGGCGCTGAAAAACGACCGGGGACAATCCCTCAAGACGGCCAAGTCGATCTTCCTCTGCCGCTGCGGCGCGTCGAAAAACAAGCCGTACTGCGACGGCGCCCACAGCGCGACCGGGTTCTCCGACAAGCGACCGCGCGCAAAAGCCGGTTCCGTCGCCGAATTTGCCGGCAAGAAAGTCACCGTGGTCGATGACCTCAGCTTTTGTGCGCACGCGGGTAAATGTGTTGCTGGCGCGCCCGAAACATTTTTCACCGAGAAGGCCGGGCGGCGGGTGTCGCATCCGGATGCTTCGCCCACCGCGCAGGTCATCGCGACGATCCGGCGCTGTCCCTCCGGGGCGCTGCTGTACAAGGTGCGCGGGAAACTCGTGCCCGACTATTTCACCGGCACCGAAGTGCGGGTGGAAAAGGACGGCCCGCTGCACGTGCACCGGGCGAAGCTCAACGACGAGGCCCGGCCGGCGACCGAAGATCACTACACGCTCTGCCGCTGCGGCGCGTCGCTGAACAAACCGTTCTGCGACGGCAGGCACGTGAAGATCAAGTTTCGCGACGGCTCCGGAGCGTGACCGGGATCGGCGGGCGGCGCAGAGCGATCCGACGCCTCCCGCAATCAGTCCACCTCAGAGCAGCAGCCGGAGTTTACCGCGGCGCGCCTTCATGGTGCGGCCATTGGATTCCCTCCGCCGGGTCCTCCGGCAAGATGGTTATTACGCGCGTTGCCACCGGCGCCACCGAGGGCGTGGCCCCCGCCAACTTTCTCCGGACCCATGGCATCAAAACCTCCCTCCTTTTGGCTTCTCGCCCGCCCGCCGTCTTCCCACCCGTCCGTCATTGCGATTCGTAACATTTCAGCGATTGCCTCCCGGGCGCCCGCCGCGTTACTAGATCGTAACATGCACCCGCGGCCCGTGCGGTTTGATCCGGACACGCGCCGCAGCCGAGCGCCCACCTCCATCATGAAGAATCGCCCCAAAAACACCGTTCGCCTCGCTTCGCCCGACAAAATCAAGGCACTGAAGCTGAAGATTGCCGCCGCCGAGAAAAGTATCGCCGCGTCACGCCGGCGCGCCCGCGCGGCGAAAGCGTCGTTCAAACGTGCGCGCAAGACCTTCAAGCAGGCCAAAAAGGCCGGGAAGGCCGCCCGCCGCAGGCTTGAGACCCTCCGGGAAGCGCTCAGTCAAGCGGAGCAAGCGGCCCGGAAATCTCCGGCCATTCGCCGGAAGAAGGCGCGCGCCCGACCGGCCAGGCCGCACGTCGCGGCGAAGCCCGCGCCGCGCCCCGTGGCCGTGCGGGCAAGGAAACCGGCACCGCAACGCCGGCCTCGGAAAAAGCGTACCGCGCCACGCCCGCCCGTGCCGCGCCGGTCGGTGCCCGTTGAACCGGCCAATGAACCCCCGGTCATCGCCGTTCCAGTCGCGACCGCGCCCGCGACTCCGGCCCCCACCGCACCCGGGGATTCGCACGATCCGTTGCCAGCCGCGTTACCCGGACTAGCAACGCCGCCGCCGGAGCCGCCGGCGTCATAGTCGGTCGCGACCGGTGCGATTGCCCGCCGATCCGACACGCGATCAACTTCCGTGTGATGTCCGTGCGGGGGGGATTTCAGGATTGGGTTCCCTTCGCGGCTTGGCGGCTTGGTTGTGAACGCCCCGGCGCGCCCG
>CAZAFS010000568.1:0-2207 GCA_964484165.1 uncultured Opitutaceae bacterium
GTTTCGCGGGCGACGACGAGTTCCTCGTTGGCCGGGATGACCAGCACCTTCACGCGGGAGGACGGCGCGGAGATTTCGCCCTCGGCGCCGCGAAGCGCCTCGTTGCGGGCCGGGTCGAGCACGAGGCCGAGCCCGCCGAGGTCGCGCAGGATGGCGGCGCGCAGGTCGGGATTGTTCTCGCCGATGCCGGCGGTGAACACGACGGCCTCGCAGCCGCCGAGCTCCAGATGAAACGCGCCCAGCCAGTGGCGGGCGGAGTGGACGAACACGTCGAGCGCGAGCCGGGCGCGGGTGTTGCCCTGCGCCGCCGCGGCGCGGATGTCGCGCACGTCGTTGCCGACGCCGGACAGGCCGAGGAGGCCGCCCTCCTTGGTCATCTGGCGCTCCACCTCCGCCAGCGGCAGGTTGAAAGTCTTGAGCACGAACGGCACCGCGGCGGAGTCGAGATCGCCGACGCGGTTGTTCTGCGGCAGGCCGGATTGCGGGCTGAGGCCCATGCTGGTGCCGATGGCCACCCCGTCGCGAATCCCGGTGATGGAGCTGCTGCCGCCGAGGTGGCAGGAGATCACCCGCAACGGCGGGCCGGCCACCGGCCCCGGGCCGGACTGGTAGAGGCGGCGGACCCGCTCGGCGACATCGTCGCGGCCGAGCAGCTCGGCCGAGCGCTCGGCGATGAACTTGTGGCTGGCGCCATGGAAACCATAGCGCCGCACCCCCGCTTGGTGCCAGGTTTCGGGCACGGCGTAGCGCGTGGCCGCCTCCGGCATCCACTGATAGAAGGCGGTTTCAAACAGCGCGACCAGCGGCACGCCGGGCAGCTTCTCCTGGAAGCGCCGGATGCCCGAGGCGTAGGGGGGGTTGTGCGCGGGCGCGATCTCCTTGAACCCCTCGAGCGCGGCGATCACCCGCTCGTCGGCCGGCACGCAGCCGGTGAGGTTGCGACCGAGCACGGTCTTGAAACCGACGCCGTGCAGGTCGGCGGCGGACTGGACGTGGCCCGCGGCCTGGAGTTCCGCGAGGCAGTCGTCGATCGCCCGGCCGTAATCCGTGACCCGCTCGTAGCCACCCTTGGCCAGCATCGCCGCCCCCGCCCCGTCGAAACGGAAGAGGCGGAACTTGAAGGAGGTCGAGCCGAGGTTGGCGACGAGGATGTTCACGAAACTGCCGAGCGCGCGGGGCGATTGCCGTCCGGGTAGGAAGCGAGCTTGCTCGCGATAAAGAGGAGAATCGCCTGCAAGCAGGCTCCTACAAAGGCGGGCAACCGGGTCGGAAGTTTACGCCGAGCCGTTGATCCAGCGCCCGAGTTGGGCGAGTTCCTCGTGCGGGCGCGGAATGACCTGAACGCCGACCACTTCGCCGACGGTGGCAGCGGCCTCGGAACCGGCGTCGACGGCGGCCTTCACCGCGGCGACATCGCCGCGGAAGAACGCGGTCACGTAGCCGCTGCCGACCGCCTCGTAGCCGGTCATGGTGACGTTGGCGGCCTTGAGGGCGGCGTCCGCGGCCTCGAGCAGCGCGCAGAGACCCTTGGTCTCAATCATGCCTAGTGCTTCTGGTGTCATGTTGGGAATGGAGTTGAGTTGATGGGGGGGCGCGCTCACAGGCCGACGTGCTTGAGCAGCTCGGGATGCGGACGCGGGATGACGTGCGAGCAGACCAGCTCGCCGGCGCGCTTGGCGGCCTCGGCGCCGGCCTCGACCGCGGCCTTGACGCTGCCGACGTCGCCTTTGACGACGACGGTCACGAAGCCGCCGCCGATCTGAATCTGGCGGACGAGCGTGACGCTCGCCGCCTTGACCATGGCGTCGCTGGCTTCGACGGAGCCGACGTAGCCACGGGTTTCGACCATGCCGATGGAATCACTCATATGGGTGGGTGGATGCGGGTTGAGGTTGTGTTCAAAACTGGCGGGGAAATCACTTCAGGAGTTCGACCGGGGTGTCGGGCTGGAGCGCGCAGGCGTTGCCTTCGTCGGTGTCAATATGCACCTCGAGGCGGAAGTCGGCATGCACGCGCACGAGCAGGCGGTCGAAGGTGGTCGCGCACGAGCCGCCGACGCGGAGTTTCATGTAGTCGCCCGGTTTCACGCCGTAAAACGCGGCGTCGTCGGGGCTCATGTGTACGTGCGGCGCGGCGCGGATGACGCCCTCCTTCATTTCGAAAAACCCGTTCGGGCCCATGAGCATGCCGCCCGGCGTGCCCGCGAT
>CAZAFS010000569.1:0-2203 GCA_964484165.1 uncultured Opitutaceae bacterium
CCCTTGCCGTCGGGCTGGTGGCAGGCGAAGCAGACCTGCATGAAGGTGCGCTTGCCGCGCTCGAGCTGCGCCTCCTTGGTCAGCGACGCGATCTTCGGGTTGGTCTTGATCTCGTCGGCGATCTGGGCCTGCAACTCCGTCTCGCGCTTGCGCGCCGCGGTGCCGGCGTCGGCCGCCTCGCCGAGGTACACCGCGTCGATTTCCTTGCCGGAGTAGATCACGCGGTTTTCGGGTCCGCTGACCTTGAGCATGCCGAGCGCGCCCTGGTTGAAGGCGCGGAAAATGGAGTGATCGACCAGCACGTAGGTGCCGGGCACCTCGACCTTGAACTCGACCACGGTCGAGCCGCCAGAGGGAACCAGGGTGGTCTGAACGTTGTGCTGCGCCACCGCCAAGCCGCCCTCCTGGTAGACGGTGTCGAAGATTTCCCCGATGACATGGAAGGACGACACGAGGTTCGGCCCGCCGTTGCCCACGAAAAGGCGCACGGTGTCGCCCACCTTGGCGGTGAGGGCGTTGTCGCCCGTCAGCGACCCGACCGCGCCGTTGAACACGACGTAGGGCGGCCGTTCGTCGATTGCTTTGGCCATGTCGAAGGATTGCAGTCCCTCCTCGCCATAGGCGCCCGCGGTGTAGACTTCGCCCTGCATCACGTAGTACTCGCGATCGGCCTTGGGCAGGCCGGCGGCCGGCTCGACCAGGATGAGGCCGTACATGCCGTTGGCGATGTGCATGCCGACGGGCGCCGTCGCGCAATGGTAAACGAACAGCCCGGGGTTGAGCGCCTGAAAGGTGAACTGCGAGCTGTGGCCCGGCGCGGTGAACGAGGAGGCCGCGCCGCCGCCGGGGCCGGTCACGGCGTGCAGGTCGATGTTGTGCGGCATCTTGTTGCCCGGGTAATTCTCGAGGTGAAACTCCACCAGGTCGCCCTCGCGCACGCGGATGAAGCTGCCCGGCACCGTGCCGCCGAAGGTCCAGAAAAGATAATCGACGCCGTCGGCGAGGCGCTTGACGAGTTCGCGCACCTCCAGGTGCACCACGACCTTGGCCGCGTAGCGGCGGGTGATCGGCGGGGGCACGTGCGGCGGCGCGGTGAGCACGGCTTGCTCCACCGGCAGAGTCGAATCCGACGCGACCCCGCGCGCCGTGCCGGGATCGGCCGCGGGCGCGGCTTCGGCCGCCGCCGGGACGCCGGGATTCTCCGCGGGCGCCGCCACCAGCGGCGCGACATCCGCAGCCGAAGCGTCGACCAGCGCGGTCACCGTGCCGGCGCCGACGAGCAGCGCGCGCACCGGCGCGTAGCCCAGCACGCCGGCGCCGAGCGCCAGCAAGCCTTTGGCCGCAAGGTAACTGAATCGAGGATTCTTGGTGATCTTCATGGCGGTTGAGGGCGTGCTTCCCGGTTGACGGCCACAGTCTAGCTGACACCGGATTCCGCCGCCTTGACTTGGATCAAGCCGGCCGGGCTTTAAGGAGACCAACTAAGTGCGAGTATGAGCACTAATACACCGCCAAACCCCGCCTCCGCGAGGCCAACCGTGTTAGCCTTGAGGCGGGGCGCGGCGGGCCCCAGCAACACCAGCGCCCGGAAGGCCAGCAGCGCGCCGCACCACACGGCGGCCCCGGGCGCCAAGTGAGCGCGCATCAGCAGGATGAATCCGGCAAGCGCAGCGAACGATGCGGCAACCGCCGGCAGCCTCGACACAGGCTGGCCCTTCAGGCGGCGCAAGTAGGCGCGAACCATCATCACCGTGGGCACGGATCGGCCGGCCATGACGGCCGCGAGGGCCAGCGCCGGAGCCGGCGCCCAGCCGGCCGCCGCGGCGAGCGCCGCCGGCACGAAGGCAAACGCCGACGCGCCGGCCAGCTCCGCGGCCGCCTCGCGCCCCTCGTTGCGGGAATCGAACCAGGCAAACACCGCCCCCGCCAGCGCGGCGGGCAGCAGCGGCCAGAGGCGGGACGGCGCGGTCAGCATCGCCGCCAGCGCCAAGGCCGCGACCGCCAGCACGCCGAGGCCGACGACGGCGCCGAACACCGCCGGGCGCCGGTCATCGCCGGTTCCGCCCAGAAAGATTTTCAAGGGCCGCCGCAGGAAGAATCCCGCCAGCACCGCCGCGGCGAGCGCGGCCCCCGCCACGGACGGCGCCGCCACCAGCCCCAGCACCAGCGGTTCCAGCGCGAGCGACCAGCCGCCGTGTTCCTT
>CAZAFS010000570.1:0-2184 GCA_964484165.1 uncultured Opitutaceae bacterium
ATCGGCGGCAGCGCGCCCAAGTACACCAACCAGAACGTCATCAACCCGCTGGCGGCGGTGTGCGCCGGTGCGATGATGATGGACTTCCTGGGCGAGACCGCGATGGCCGGCGCCATTGAAGGCGCCGTGATCAAGATCGTGCGCGATAAGTTGAAGACCCTCGCGGCCGGCAAGATGGGCTACGGCACGCGGGAAGTGGGCGACTTGGTCGCGGCGGCCGTTTGACGAGACCGGCGCCATCACGACGGAGGCCGCCAGGCCGACGCGGCCTCGACGGCCAGGCGGCCGTCCCGGTCACCGCTGGGCCCTTGGCTTCCGGCCGACGGCGATGAGCCGTTTGGCATTCGTTCCGTAGTCGCCACCGTCGAAATCGCCGTAGATCTTCACCCGCGTGAAGCCGGCCTGTTCCAGGCGGTCTCTCAGCTCCAATCCGGAATAGACCGTGTGGTGAAAGTGGAAGCTCCGTGCCCGGCCGCGGCGGATGAGAATCCATTCGTTGCGGATCCGGGTCCAGTCGTCGAAGACTTCGTGCCGTTGCACCAACCGGCTGCCGTCGGGCAGTGTCTCGGATATCGTAGGCTGGAAGATCCGAGCGAGCTGCTCCTTGCCCGCCACGTCGATCAGACAGACGCCGCCCGGGCGGAGGGTGTTGCAGATGTTTCCCAGTACCGTGAGATCCTCGCGCTTGTCGTCGAAATAGCCGAAAGAGGTGAACATGCTGAGCACCAGATCGAAGGTGCCGGGGCGCACGAAATCGCGCATATCCGCCCGCACCCACTCGATCTTGACCCTCGCCGCCCTGGCCCGGCGCTTGGCTTGGGCCAGCAGCCACTTGGTACGGTCGACGCCGGTGACGGAGAATCCCCGCTTCGCGAGGGCCACCGAGCAGCGGCCGGGGCCGCAGCAAAGGTCGAGGACCCGCTTCCCGTTGGGTTTCGCCAGCTTTAGCGCCTGGTCCACCTCGCGACCCGTGCCGGCGAACCGTTTCTCCGGGAACATGAATGGGTACAACTCCTCCCAGAACGCGTCGTCGTCGAACCATTCCTTGCTGTGCGCAGTTTTCATCGTGTTTTCAGTTTCGGGTTACTCGCCGTCTGGTGCGCTCCCGAGGCAGGCTGCGGACAACGCTTTCACCACCGCTCGTAGCGCACGAGTTCGGCGAGCGGCTTGCGCTCCTTTGGGCCGGGCTGATCGGCGGGGTAGCCGAGCGGCGTCAACGCGATGGGTTCCACGCCTCGCGGGAGGCCAAAGGCCGCGCAGGCGGCGACCACGTCGAAGGCGGCGATCCAGCAGGTGCCCAGGCCCAAGTCGGCCGCCGCCAGAATCAGGTGATCCATGGCGATGGCGACATCCATGACCGTGCAGTTGAAACCATCCGCGCCGCGCACCCAGCCCTGGGCTGGCACGCCGCAGGCGCAGATCACCAGCGGGGCCTGGATGAACCATTTGCGATGGTAAATGCGGGCCAGCTCCTCCTCGCGCCCTTTGACGTGCGCCACCACGAGCTGAAACGGCTGCAGGTTGGCGGCGGTCGGGGCCAGGCGGGCGGCCTCGAGAACCTTGGCGAGTTGGGCCTCGTTTACCGGATCGGACTTGTAGGCGCGCACACTGTAGCGCCGTTTGATGAGGTCAAAGTAGTCCATGCGCGTTGCTGGCCCGGCTTGGCTCCGCGGTCGGATCGCAGCTGAACACAAGCCCGGCGTTTGGACAATTCCGGAATTTCGACGCACGTGGGGTCCCAAGCGGCCGGCCGCGTGGCGGGGCTCCAACTGCCGCGCCGCTCCCCGGCGGTTGACTCCGGTCACACCGTGCCGCGCTTCGCCTCGAGCTCCAGGCGGATGCGCTGCATCCGCGCCTCGCTCAGCGGGTAGAAGGCGAGCAGCATCAGGGCGGCCAGCAGCGCGACGACGGGAATCCCGGCAAACAGGAACCGAATCCACCAGATCGTTTCCGGCGTTTGATTTCCGCCCAGCGAGGCTTTGAACCCCACCGCTTCCAGCAGGTAGTTGACCAGCCCCAGACTCAACGCCATGCCGAACTTGGCCACCCAGGAGTACCACGAGGTAAAGGCGCCCTCGCGACGCTGACCCGATTTGATCTCATCGTCGTCCACCACATCCACGCACATCGAAGGCAGCACCACCCAGAGGCCGGTGGACGAGAAGCCGGTCAGCGCGGTGTTCA
>CAZAFS010000571.1:0-2181 GCA_964484165.1 uncultured Opitutaceae bacterium
GGCGTCACCATGATCTGCTCGATCGTCCCCACCTCCTTTTCGCGCACGATGGCCATGCTTGTGAGCATCAGGCTGATCAGCATGACGAGCAGGGCCATCACGCCCGGAACGAAATAGTTGCGGCTTTCGAGGTCTGCGTTGAACCACGCCCGCGGCCGGAGGTCGGCGCCGCCGGCGGAAATGGTCCGGCCGGTCCGGCGGAGCGCCTGCTCGAGCATGATCTCGCTGTTGTAGGCGGAGGCGATCGTGGTGCTGTAGTTGAGCACCAGCCGGGCGGTGTTGGAGTCGGCGCCGTCGACGATAAGCTGGACCGGGGTGGTGCGGCCGGCGCCCAAGGCGTTGGCGAAGCCCGCGTCGATCTGCAGGGCGGCGCTGGCGTCGGCGGCGTCGATCATCGCCGCCGCGCGGTTGCCATCGGTGGTGCGCGCCACGATCTCGAAATAATCCGAAGCGGCGAACCGCGCGACCAGCGCGCGGCTGGCGGGGGTCTGATCGCGGTCGATGACGACGAGCCGCACGTGCCGCACGTCCATGGTGACGGCGTAGCCGAAGATGAGCGTCTGGATGACCGGCACGCCGAAGATCACCATCCGCATGCGCGGATCGCGGAAGACGGAGCGGAACTCCTTGAGCAGGATGGTGAGGATGCGTTCGCCCATGGTCACTCCAGCTTCTTTTTGAATCTCGCGATGGCGGCGGCGGCGGCCGCGACCGAGAACACGAGCAGGAACACGGCGTCGCGCCAGAGGACCTCCAGGCCCACGCCGCGCTGGTAGATGCCCTTGACCAGGGCCACAAAATAGCGCGCGGGGACGATGTAGGTGATGGCCTGCACGACCGTCGGCATGTTCGGAATCGCGAACATGAAGCCCGAGAGCAGGAAGGCCGGCAGAAAGGTCGACACCATCGCCACTTGGCTGGCCAGGAGCTGCTGCCGGGCGACGGTGCTGATGAGGATGCCCTGCGACAGGGTGCCGATGATGAACAGCGCGGCCATGGCGAACAGCAGCGGCACGCTGCCGAGCAGGGGCACGTCAAAAAGGTACACCGCCATGAGCACGGCGATCAGGACGTCGAACATGCCGATGACGAAGTAGGGCACGAGCTTGCCGAGGATGATCTCGGGCGGCTTGACCGGCGTGGAGATGAGCTGCTCCATCGTGCCCCGCTCCCATTCGCGGGCGACGGTAAGCGAGGTAAGCAGCGCGGCAATCAAGCCCATGATGACCGCGATCAGACCGGGGATGATGAAGTTGCGCGACTTGAGGTCTTCGTTGAACCAGACGCGCGGCCGCAAATCGAGGGCGGGAGCCGGCACGGCGCCCGCGGCCCGGCGGATCTGCTCGACCGCAATCCGCTGGTTGAAGGCGGCCGTCACCGCCTGGGTGTAGCCGAGCACAATGGCGGCGGTGTTGGAGTCGGATCCGTCGACGATGGCCTGCACCGGCGCGAGGCGGCCGGCCTCGACTTGGGCGGCGAAATCGGGCGGAATCACCAAGGCGATGTCGGCGGTGCGCCGGTCGATGATGCGCTCGAGTTCGCCGTAGTCTGTGACCATCCCGACCAGCTGGAAATAGCGCGAGCCGGTGAAGTGCGCGACGTAGTCGCGGCTCACCGGGGTGCCGCTCTGATCCCAGACAACCAACGGGACGTGGTCGACGTCCAGGGTGAGGGCGTAGCCGAACATGAGCAGCATCAGCATGGGAATGCCGATGGCCAGGCCCAGGCTGCGGGGATCGCGCCGGATGTGCAGCGCTTCCTTGCGGGCGACGGCCCAGAGGCGGCGCAGGTTCATCGGCGCACCTCCGCGGGCGTGCCGTCGGCCTGTTCCCGCGCCTCGATGAGCGACACGAACACGTCCTCAAGGGTCGGCGTGATCCGTTCGAGACGGTCGAGCCGGAAGCCGCCGGCGCCGAGCGCGTCCCGGATGGCCCGGTCGGCCGCCGCCGCGTCGCCGGCGACCGCGTGCAGGCCCTTGCCGAACAGGGCGACCTCCTTGACCTCGGGCAGGCGTTCGAGGACGCCCATGGCATCATTGGGGCGCGCGCAGTCGATTTCCAGCACCGCCTCCGGCATGTGCTGCGTTTTCAATTCGCGGGGTGTGCCCAGCGCGATCAACTCGCCGCGGTAGATCACGCCGAGCCGGTCGCAATATTCCGACTCCTCCATGTAGTGCGTGGT
>CAZAFS010000572.1:0-2174 GCA_964484165.1 uncultured Opitutaceae bacterium
ATCGATGCGTTGCAGCTCAGCCCGGATGCCGGCGTCTACCTGACCGCGGACAGCCGCGATCCCGCGGCGCTGCCGACCTTTCTCGGGACGGACTGGATCGGCCAGGCGGTGCCGGTCTCCGCGGTGGAACGCGACACGCTGCCGCCGGACACGGGGTACTCGCGCAAGAATTACATCTCGGTGCAGGACCGGACGCGGCAGGTGTTTGTCTCGATCGTGCTGAGCGGCCGCGACCGCACGTCGATCCACCGTCCGGAAATCTGTCTCCTCGGCCAGGGGTGGACGATCCGCGGCCGGTTCCAGCATGATTTCCCGTATCCCGGCGCGCCGCGGGCCTCGATTCCCGCCACCATCCTGCGCGTGCAACGCGAGGCGGTATCGGCCCGCGGCGGACGGGTCACGGTGCCGTCGCTGGTCGCCTACTGGTTTGTGGGGCGCGACCGCGTGGTCGCGACGCATTGGGAGCGGATGCTGTGGGGCGCCATCGACCGCCTCCGGTATCTGCAGAACCAGCGGTGGGCCTACGTGCTGCTGCAGACCAGCGCGTTCGACGGCGAGGCCGCGGCCCTGGCCCGCCTCCAAGCGGTGATCGATCAGACCCTGCCGGCGGTCGAAAAGCGGCCGCCCAGGTGAGCGCGGCGGGCGCCGGGCGGCGCCGGATACCGCGGCCGGACGGGAACAAGGTTGATCTTTCCGCCTCGGGACGTAGTTTGGCAGTCCTTGAAATCAGGAAGCGCAGCCGACCTCGTCTTGCTGATTCTGCAGGATGGGTCGTTTCTTTTTTCGCTCGTGACGGCCAGCCTGGTCGGGGCGGGGCTGGGCGCGGTGGTGATCTGGCGGATCACCCGCCATATCCGCCACGCCGCGGGACAGAATGCCGCCCAGCTGCTTGAGGTGGCGCGCCGCGAGGCGGCCGTCGGCGCCCAGGAGCTGAAGGGCCGGGCCGAGGAGGAGATCCAGACCAAGCGCGCCGAGATGGGCCGGGAACTCGACCGGCGCGAGATCGAGCTCGAGGTCAAGCTGCGCGAGATCCGCTCCCACGAGGAGTCGCTCGCCCTCCTCGACTACCAGCTGGAGCAAAGACAGGAGCGCCTGGCGCGCGAGAACGCCGCCATCAAGCAGGCGCGCGACGCCATGCGGGACCTTTCCAAAAGCACGCGCGAGCGCCTCGAGGGCATGGCGCAGATGGATGCCGCGGAGATCAAACAGGCGCTGCGCGAGGAGGTGCTGCTGGAGTGCCAGGACGAATTGCGGGCCCTCCGCCGCGAGACGCTGGAAAAATCCGAGCAGGAATTGCAGCACGAGGCGCACCGCATCCTGATGACCACCATGCAGCGCCTGGCGGGCCGCCCGAACAACGACATCACCGCCACCATCGTCCAGCTGCCCAGCGAGGAGATGAAGGGTCGCATCATCGGCCGCGAAGGGCGCAACATCAAGTCGTTCGAGGCGGCGACCGGCGTGACCCTGCTGGTCGACGAATCACCCCAGATGGTGCTGATTTCATCCTTCGATCCCGTGCGGCGCGAGATCGCCAAGATGGCCCTCGAGAGCCTGGTCAAGGACGGCCGCATCCATCCCTCAAGCATCGAGGAGTGCGTCGCCCACGCCCGGGAGGAGATCCGCCTCAATGTCATGCAGGCGGGCGAGGAGGCCGTGCAGCGGCTGCAGGTCAACGGCCTGCATCCGGAGGTCATCAATCTGCTCGGCCGGCTCAAGTTCCGCTTTTCCTATACGCAGAACGTGCTCGATCACTCCGTCGAGGTCGGCTTTCTCTGCTCGATGCTGGCCTCGGAGATCGGGCTCGATCCCCAGGTGGCCAAGCGCGCCGGCCTGCTGCACGACGTCGGCAAGGCGGTGGACGGCGAGTACCAGGGCAGCCACGCGCTCATCGGCGCCGAATTCGTCAAGCGTTACGGCGAGACGCCCATCGTGGTGAACGCCGTGGCGGCGCACCACGAGGAGGTGAAGCCCGAGACCATCTACGCCGGACTGGTCATTCTCGCCGACACCATTTCGGCCGTCCGGCCCGGGGCGCGGGCGGAGTCGATGGCCGGCTACATCCAGCGGCTGGAACGGCTGGAGAAGCTGGCCCTGTCCGTGGAGGGCGTGCAGCAGGCCTACGCCATCCAGGCCGGCCGCGAAGTGCGCGTGGTCGTCAATCCCCAGACCGT
>CAZAFS010000573.1:0-2174 GCA_964484165.1 uncultured Opitutaceae bacterium
CCTGTAGGGCGGGGTCGCCGAACCCCGCCTCATCCATCCCGAGTAGCGGGTTGGGAGCGGCGAATTGTCATATGTTGCAGGAGCCTGAAAGGGCCCAAACCGCCGACACCATCTGGGGCGTCAGCGCCTCGTTTGCCCTGCCGGCGGAATCCGTCCCGCAGGCCCCGGCAGCGTTTGGCGGTCGATGATTCCTTCACCCGAAATCAACGCCACCTCCCACCTCACTACGGTATGAAATCACGACTTCTCTTCGTCGTTCCACTCTTGGTTCCGGCGGCGATGGCGCAACCGGGGCCCTATGTGACCCTGTCCTCCGGCACCGCCACGTTCAGTTCCGAAGCCACGCCCAGCCAGACTGAGCGGCGTGACGCCATCGCCGTCGGCTATGCGGCCAATGGAGTGATCGCCCTCGAGGCGTCGTATTTTGGGGTGCAGCCGGCGGGTTACGAGGCGGAAGATCTGGCCGGCCCGGGCTTCTATAATCCGAATCTCTACCCCGTGACGTCGGCAATGAAACTCAGTGGGTACGCATTCAGTCTGGTGTTGCGCTGGAAGCTTTCGGATCGGGTCACACTTTTCACCAAGCAATCGACCGTCAGCATCAAGGCGGAGGAATCCACCCGCTACAACACCGGCGGGACCTCGCACTGGAACTCCACTGTCCGGGCGTATCAGCCCAGCGTGGGCATCGATTTCCGGTTGAGCCAAGAAACTCCGGTGAGCCTCGGGTTGGAGGTGAATCGCGCGCTCACCTCGCGCTACCCCATCAAGGGCCTCACCTGCGTCATGGTGAACTTCACCTACGGACTATGAGACGCAGGGCCATTGGCGACTGGGTGGCGGGGGCGCCCTCCTTCGCCATGGCTTCCGATTTCGCCGTGCGGGCGACGATGGACAGGCAGAACGCCGTCCGGACCGCGCCTGACCGGCGGTCATGCTGAGCGCAGCGACCTGTCCTGCGAAGCCTTGGCGTAGCAGGAAGCATCCACTGCGAACCCGCCAGCCGCTTCGACTCCGTCTCACTGGATCCTTCACTGCGTTCAGGATGACAGCTCCAGCCCAACGACCTGCCAGGACTTTGGAAAGGCGCGACGGCGCGACGGAGCTGTGGTTTGTGTTCGCGCTGCTGGGCCTGGCGAGCGGGCGGGCGATGACGGCGCATCGGCGCGGCTCGGCCGGGCGGTAGGACGCTTGCCTCGCAGGTTGCGGAATCACCGACGCCATGGGCCGCGCCAGCCAAGGTGAAGGCCTTGGTCCTTTGGACCCTGGAAATTGGCGTTTGGACCGTGCGCCGGCACGCCCCTGTAGGGCGGGGTCGCCGAACCCCGCCTCATCCATCCCGAGTAGCGGGTTGGGCCCGGCGGATTGTCATATGTTGCAGGAGCCGCAAATGACCCAAGCCGCCGACACCACCTGGGGATCCTCCGGATCGCTGCCCGGCGCCGCGGGGTCCCTGCCGTCCGCCGACGAGGAATACCTGCGCGACGCGTTGAAGCACTGCTCCGCCGCGACCTACGAGGCCGCCCGCCAGTTCCGCCGGACCGGCAGCGCCGAGTATCTGCCGGCCATCCTCCTCGGCATCGTCGAGCGACACGTGGAACCGGATCTGCGGGGCAAGCTCACGGAGCCCGACGATGACCTCCGACTGATCGAGGACCTGGGCATCGATTCGCTGACGCTGATGGAGGTCGTGGCGCTCACCGAGGACGTGTTTCAGATCTCGATCAGCAGCCGGGAGCTTGGCGAACTCCGCACCGTGGGCCATTTCAAGCGGTTCATGACCTTCAAGCTTTGCGGCCTGCCCGTGCCGGGGACCGTGAAATTGTTGCCGGGAGACTGGGCCTGAGGGGCGCGGGAGGTTTGGGCAATCCAGCTTTAGCCAACAAACTCTCATGAAGACGTGCCGACCGTGGTTCCGTTGGTCCGGCGCATCGACGCGCCGCATTCGCCGAGCGGGAATGTTCGCACTGGGGATGAGCCTGCTACCCGTGTGGTCGGGCGCGCAAATCGGCTCCGCGCCATACGCCTTCACCACACTGGCGGGTCGGGCGTCCATCGGTAGCGAGGATGGGCCGGGCGCCACCGCGCGTTTCGCGTTTCCTGATGACGTCGCCGTCGACCGGTCCGGCAATCTCTACGTCGCCGACACTGACAACCACACCGTCCGGAAGATC
>CAZAFS010000574.1:0-2170 GCA_964484165.1 uncultured Opitutaceae bacterium
CGTTCCGCCGTCGCCAAGGCTATGGCGGACAGGAAAGCCCGACCTGCACAAACTGCCCCACCACCCCGGCGCCGGGCGCGGACCGATTTGCCTTGGGCGCGCGCCCGGCGGGTGTAAAAAAGCGGGGTGTCCCAGCAGCTAGAAACCGGAGTAACTTGCGGCGGGAGAACGGCGTCTCTATCGCCATGTATGATGCTGGGATACATTGTCTATGGCTGACGAGAATCTCGACCTCGCCGCCTGCCTCGACCGCGTGCGCCAGCGCGACCAGATCGCGGCGCGGGAACTTGTCGAACACCTCTATCCGCTGGTCATCCGCATCGTGCGCTCGCATCTGCCGCGCCGGGTGGCGGAAGAGGATCTGGCCCAGGATATCTTTTTGAAAATGTTCACCCGGCTCGACCAGTACAAAGGGGCGGTGGCCTTCACCCACTGGGTGTCGCGGATCGCGGTGACGACCTGCATCGACCAGCTGCGCGCCCAGAAGCGCCGGCCCGAGTTCCGCTGGGCCGACCTCTCGGAGCAGGAGGCCGACGTGCTCGACTCGGTGCTGACCAGCGAGGGGGAGGTGGCGGTCAACGACGCGCTCGCCTCGCGCGAACTGGTCTACAAGCTGCTCGGCCAGCTCAAGCCCGAGGACCGGATGGTCCTGCAGCTGCTGGACCTGGAACAGCACAGCGTGGCGGAGATCAGCGCCATCACCGGCTGGAATCCCTCCCTGGTGAAGGTGCGCGCGTTCCGGGCCAGAGGGAAATTGAAAAAACTTTTTGAGGAGCTACAACGGAAGGAGCGGACATGAACGACTTCGAATCCAGATGGCAACGGTTGGTGGCCGCGGCCCGGCAGGCGCCGGCCCCGGCGGCCGGGGCGGCCCCGTACGGCTTCGCCACCCGCGTCGCCGCGCGCGCCCTGGGCGGGGAACGGCCGGCGCTGCTGGCGGTGTTCGGGCGGTTCTCCGTCCGGGCGCTCTGGGTGGCGGGTCTGCTCATGCTGGCCAGCGTGGCCGTGCACTATCTGGGCAACACCGGCGAGGATGACTCCGACCAGAGCCAGTTTGACCCTGTGGCCGAAGTGATGAGTGCCTCGTCGTCATGAACAAGCCCTGGCAGATTTGTCTGGTGCTGATCGCGATCTTTGCCACCGGCGCCGTCAGCGGCGGGCTGGTGGCGTTTCACATCGCGCGCCACAACGCGGTGCGCCCGCCCCCGCCGCCCGAGGTGTGGGTGGCCCGGAACATCGAACGGACCGGACGAGTCCTGAATCTCACCGCCGAGCAGCGGGAGCGCATCAAGCCGGTCGTCAAGAGCTATATTGAGGAGCTGACCAAGCTGCATCGCCCCTACCTGCGCTCCAACCACGAAATCCTCGACCGCATGGAGGGCGAGATCGCCGCCATCCTCACTCCGGAGCAGAAGGCGAAGTACGAGCAAGTGTTGCAGAAGCAGCACGAGTTGTGGCGGCAGATGCAGGAGTCACGGGGCATGCGCAACGGGCGGGACCGTCCGCCCGGGCCCCCGCCGCCGGAGGGCGAGCCGCCCGCCCCGCCCAAGCCGGCAGCGGGGTCGACCGGCACCTAGGGTCGCCGCCGGTCCGGGGATTGCGGGCTTGCTGACCGGCCGGCCCGCTGGTTGTCTGCGCCGCATGGACCTCCCGCTGGCTGGCAGAAAAATCGTTCTCGGGGTGACTGGCTCCATCGCCGCGTACAAAGCGGCCGATCTCGTCAGCCGCCTGGGCAAGCTCGGGGCGGAAGTGTTCCCGGTCATGACCGCCGCGGCGCAGCGGTTCATCACGCCGCTCACCCTGCAGACGCTGGCGCGGCAGCCGGTGGCGACGGACCTGTGGGACGAGGCCAGCGGCTGGAAGCCGGGACACATCGAACTGGCCGACAAGGCCGACCTCCTGCTCGTGGCGCCGGCCACGGCCGACGTGCTGGCGCAGTTCTCCGCCGGGCTCGCCCCGGACCTTTTGAGTTCGCTCTACCTCATGGCGCGCTGCCCGGTGCTGATCGCCCCGGCCATGAACGGCAAGATGTGGTCGCATCCGGCCACCGTGGCCAATGTCGCCACCCTCAAGGCGCGCGGCGTGGAGTTCATCGGCCCGGAGGAGGGTCTGCTGGCCTGCGGCTACGAGGGCATCGGCCGCCTCTGGGCGGTGGACGGCATTGTCGAGC
>CAZAFS010000575.1:0-2147 GCA_964484165.1 uncultured Opitutaceae bacterium
CCGAGCGAGCCGTCGATCACCAGCCAGGCGTGCTGCGGCGCCGCGGGGTCGTTCTTCTGCAGCACGCGGCGGATCTTCGCCAGTTCCTCCATGAGGTTGCTCTTCGTGTGCAGGCGCCCGGCGGTGTCGATGATCAGCCAGTCGCGGTCGCGCGCCCGCGCCGCCTGCCAGGCGTCGAAGGCCACCGCGGCGGCGTCGGCGCCCGTGTGGCTGGCCACCAGTTCGAGTTCGAGCCGCTGCGTCCAGCTCCGGAGCTGCTCGATGGCGGCGGCGCGAAACGTGTCGCAGGCGGCGACCATCACCGTGCGGCCGTCCTGCTTGAGCAGCCAGGCCAGCTTGGCCGCGGTCGTGGTCTTGCCCGAGCCGTTGACGCCGATCAGGCAGATCACCTCCGGCCGGCCGGGCGTCCGGGCGCGGTCCGCGTCGAGCCGGCCCTCGCTGCCGGCCAAGACGCGCCGCAGCACGGTGGCGCCGATCGCCGCGGCCTCCTGCCCGCGGAGTTCCTGCTCCTGCCGGCGGGCGAGCTTGATCTCCTCCAGAATCTCCGTGGTCGTCGCCACCCCGAAGTCCGCCGTGTACAGCGCCTCCTCGAGCGTCGCCAGCGACGTGGCGTCGAGCGCCTGCCCGGCAAACAGCGCGTGCGTGTGCTCCGCGATGTTCCGCGCGGTGCGGGTCAGGCCGTCCCTGAACTTGGTGAAGAGCGAGCGCATCGGGAGGGATCAGCCGCGGCCGGCGCCAGCCGGAGTCGCGATCATTCGGTGGCCGCCTTGCGCGCGTCGCGGCCCAGGTCGTCCTTCAACCGGTCGAGGATGCCGTTGATGAAGCGCTTCGCGTCGGCGTTGGAGAACTCCTTGGAGAGGTCGATGGCCTCGTTGATCGAGACCACCGGCGGGATGTCCCGCCGGTAGAGCATTTCGAAGATGGCGACGCGCAGGATGGCGAGATCGATCTTGGCGATGCGGTCGAACTCCCAATTCTGGGCGAGCGCGCGGATCCGGGCATCGATGTCGCCCGCGTGCTCGATCACGCCGTGGATGAGCTCCTCGCCAAAGGCGTACTGGTCGCGCGGGTGCTCCAGCCCCTCAAAAAAAACCTCCAGGTCCGCGGCCAGGTCGGCCGGCGGATTCAGGCTCCACGCATACAGGTATTGCAGCGCGGCCACGCGCCCCTGGCGGCGCAGGGCAAACTGGCCCTTGCTCATCGGGCCAGCCTCCGTTTGAGGGCCGCCATCTCCAGGGCGGACCGGGCGAACTCCGCGCCGCGCCGGATGCGGCCGCGGCAGCGGGCCTCGGCCTGGCGTTGGTTCTCGGCCACGATCACGCCGTTGATGACCGGGATGCCGGCGTCGAGGGCCACGCGCAGCAGCCCCTGGGCGGCGGTCTGCGCCACCAGTTCGAAGTGCAGCGTGCCGCCGCGGATGATGACCCCGAGGGCGATGCAGACGTCGGGCCGGCGCGCGCACAACCACTGCACGGCGCTTGGCAGCTCGTGCGAGCCCGGCACGCGGACCACCGTGAGCCGCCGTTCCCGCACCCCGGCCGCGCGCAGGCCCGCCACCACCTGGCGCAGCAGCGCGTCGACGTGGCGCCCGTTGAAGCGCGCGGCGGCGATGCCGACCGTCAACGCGGCGCCGTCGATCCGGGGAGAACTGGGGGCGTGCAGGCTCATGCTAAAACCGGCAACCGGAAACCGGATTGGGGGCGGCTGCAAAACAAAAAGCGAAAAAGCTCATCGACGTTCCTTTCCCCCCACGGCCCGGCCGCCGGCGGCGGCTACAGCGACACCTGCTCCACGATCTCCAGGCCGTAGCCGTCGAGTCCGACGACCTTGCGCGGGTTGTTGGAGAGCAGGCGGATGCGGCCGAGGCCGAGGGCGCGGAGAATCTGGGCGCCGGTCCCGTAGTCGCGCAGGCTCATGGGGGAGATTTTCTCGCCCGGCGCGGCCTTGAGCCGGCGCAGCAGCACTTCGCCGGCATTGGCGGGCTCCATGTAGAGCACCACGCCGCGCCCGGCGCGGGCAATTGCCGCCAGCGACGCGTCGAGCGCGAGGCTCCCGCCCATGCCCTTGGTGTGAAACACATCGCTCAACACGTTCTCGCTGTGCACGCGCACCAGCGTCGGTTCGGGGCCGAGCCGCCCCGTGGTCAG
>CAZAFS010000576.1:0-2146 GCA_964484165.1 uncultured Opitutaceae bacterium
GACGGACTTGTCGCCCATGCGGGTGGTGACAACCCCGATGAAGGTTTTGCGTTTTGGGCGGGTGGGAGCGGACATGGGAAAAGCGGTTGGGCGGGCGCGTCAGGCGGCCGGCGCGGGGGTTTTCTTCTTGGCGTGGAGGATGGTGGCGAGGCGCGCGATGTCCTTGCGCTGCTCGCGCAGCAGGTGCGGCTTCTCGACCTGGCCGGTCTGCTTGCGGAGACGCAGCTGGAGGAGTTCGCCGCGGATGTCGCGGATCTTCGTTTCGATCTCCGTGACGGAAAGCTCGCGGATTTCTTTGGTGGTCATGATGTCCTCGGGGAACGTGCCGGATGGCGGCGGCCAGGTTTACAGCGTCGCGCCTTCCCGGGCGATGAAGCGGCAGCGGAACGGCAGTTTAGTGTCGGCCAGCCGGAAGGCCTCCTTGGCGAGGGTGGCGGGCATGCCGCCGAGTTCGAACAGGACCGCACCGGGCTTGATCTGCGCCACGTAATACTCCACCGGCCCCTTGCCGTGTCCCATGCGGGTCTCGGCCGGCTTCTTGGTGATGGGCTTGTGGGGGAAGACGCGGATCCAGAGCTTGCCCTTGCGCTTGAGGTGGCGGGAGATGGCGATGCGGGCGGCTTCGATCTGCGCGCCGGTCATGGGGCCGCGCGTCAGCGACTGCAGGCCGAATTCGCCGAAAACCAGGGTGTTGCCGCGCGTGGCCTTGCCGGGGAGCGTGCCCTTCTGCTGCTTGCGGTACTTGGAGCGGGCGGGTGCGAGAGCCATGGTGAAAAAGAGGTTCGGAGGGCGACGGGAGGAGCGGGTCGCTCAGCTGGTCACGTCGGCGTCTTTCTTGCAGATCCAGCACTTGACGCCGATCTTGCCGTACAGGGTGTGGGCTTCGGCGAAGCCGTAATCGATGTTTTCGCGGAGGGTGTGGAGTGGGACGCGGCCCTTGCGCTGCCATTCGCGGCGGGCGATTTCGGCCCCGCCCAGGCGGCCGGAGCACTGGATCCTGATGCCCTCGGCGCCGAGCGTCATGGCCATCTCGACGGCCTTCTTCATCGCCCGGCGGAACGCGATGCGGCGTTCGAGCTGCAGCGCGACGTTTTCCGCCACGAGCTGGGCCTCGATCTCGGGCTTCTTCACCTCCTGGATGTCGAGCAGGATCTCCTTGCCGGTGAGCTTGGCCAACTCCTCCTTGATCTTCTCGATCTCCTGGCCTTTGCGGCCGATGACGATGCCGGGCCGCGCGGTGAAGATCTTCACCCGGACCCGGTTGGAGGCGCGCTCGATGAAAATGCGCGGCACGGACGCCTGCCGGAGCTTGTCCATCAGCTTGGTGCGGATCATCTGGTCTTCGTAGAGCAGACCGGGAAAGTCCTTCTTGCTCGCATACCAGCGGGACTGCCAGTTGCGATTGACGGCGAGGCGGAAGCCGACGGGATGTGTCTTCTGACCCATGGGGATGGTGGTTGGTCGCGGCGGGGGTGGTGGAGGATTATTACTTCTTGGGCTCGTCGGTCAGGACGATGCGGATGTGGGACATCTTTTTGCGGCGCGGCATGGCGGAGCCCCGGGGGCCGGCCTTGAACCGGCGGAGCACCGGGCCGTTTTCGACCAGGGCGCGAAACACGACGAGCTGGTCCGCGGTCAGGTTGACCTTCGGATTGTTCTCGGCGTTGGCGATGGCGCTCTTGAGCGTCTTGAGCACCAGGCGCGCGGATTTGCGGGGAATGAGCGTGAGCAGGTCGACCGCGACCGGGACCTTGCGGCCCTGGATCTGGCGGGTGACCTCGCGCACCTTTTTCGGCGACATCCGCGCGTAACGGGTAAGGGCTTGGACTTCCATGGTGGAGGGGGCGGTTGGGGGGCGCTCAGATCTCCTTGCGGGTCATGCCGCCGTGGGCCTTGAAGATGCGGGTCGGGGCGAACTCGCCGAGCTTGTGACCGACCATGTTCTCGGTCACGTACACGGCGACAAACGCCTTGCCGTTGTGGACGTTGAAGGTGTGGCCGACAAAGTCCGGCGTGATGGTCGACCGGCGGGACCAGGTCTGGATGGGCTTGCGCGAGCTGGCCTTGCTGGCCTGCTCGATCTTCGCCATGAGGTGCGGATCGACGAAGTAACCTTTCTTGATGGAACGGGCCATGGTGGAAAGTG
>CAZAFS010000577.1:0-2145 GCA_964484165.1 uncultured Opitutaceae bacterium
CTGGCCGGCGGGTTCCAGACGACTTGCCAGGGTCCGCTGATCCGATCTGTCACGTTTGCGCCGATCGTGAAGTGCCGCAAACCGCTCGGGATGTTGGGATAGGACATTCCGGCTAGCTTTTTCCCGCTAAGCGGCCCACCGCCACCACCGCTCCCGGAAACTTCGATGAGGGGTTTCTGGGGGATGTCATCCATGACATCGATAAAGATGCCGCCCTCATCATCCTGGTAGCTGAATTGGAGAAGCGAGGCCCATTGAGGGTCGTCACTTTTGAGCAGTTGCGCAGAGAGCAATCGGACGGTGCGTCCCTCAAAGGTCAAATCCCGGTTGATCTCCCAGGTTTGGCCGATTTGCGGGGCCGGACCAAGATCAAGCTCGAAAGCGATTTGGGGTGTCGCTTGTATCGTTACGGACGGCAGGCTGAGCACGAGCGGCCCGGCAAATGCTTTTTGGTTGGTGCGGTAGATCCACGAAACCTTGTTGGGATCATAGACGCTGTTTTCTTGCGACTCCGGCTGGACTGCCTCGAACGGGATGCGCTTTCCATTGGCGTCGGTGAGGATGAGAACGTCCATGCCGCTGAAAGAACTGCGCGCCGGTAGGGACAGCTTGCCCAAATCGAGGTCGCCATACAACTGGTAGCCGTCATCCAGCTCGACGAATTTCTCGATGGTCAAGGTGATGCCGTTGAGCGTCATTGTGTTCGACAAAACAGGCGTGCCCGTCACAGCCACAACCGGGATATCAGTCACAGCCGGCGTGGAAAGCTCGATCACCGGCGCAACCGTCATATTGGGCGGTGCCGGCATGAAACGCAATGGGATGGCCCAGTTTTCAGGGAGGACGCCGGGGAGCGTGAAACCAAGACAATCGAACTTTAACACGGCAGCATTCAGCTGTGCTGGAATGGGCCCGTACTCGAGACGGTTTTCAAAATGTGTCCAGCCGCCGGCTCCGATGCGGGCGCCTTCCAATTGGGTTCCATTGGCAAGGAGCAGGTTTGCAGCGCCCGGACAGCCAATCGATTCGTCGGTGGGATAAGCGCTCCGGGGTACCCCTTCGACTTTCACGAATAGTACCGTCTTATCGGCGCTGAGCACAGCCTGTGTGACCGTGACCGTCACTCCCTCACGTGTGACCGTCACGGGTTCGGCAAGCACGCGCAGAGGCGCGCTCTGGTCGATGATCCCCACGCCGGGAATATAACCGCTAAGGCGTCCAATCGCGTAAGCCACCCCGCTGATGATCAGCAAGACAAGCAGAACGAGCACAACCGTCCAGACGAGTTTCACTCTTGAATTCATGGCCTTAGTGTCCTTTTGCTCGATGCGGGCCGCAAGCTGCGGCCACAGGTTTGCGTTTTCCGGGATATCGCGGCGGGCGATGGTCTCAAGCGCGGAATGAAGGGTCTTCATCGGGCGCTCCTTTCAGAACCGAGCAGTTTGCGTAGGCGCTCGCGTGCCGCGTTCAAGAGCCATTTGACGGTGCCGGGCGCCGCCCCCAGTTCACGCGCCATTTCCTTTTCGCTCATCTCCAGGAAATAGCGCTGGACGATGACGGCGCGCTGGCGTGGGGACAGCTCATTCATCGCGCCCCAGATCTCGCGCTCGAATTCGGCCTCTTCGATCTGGGCCTCTACGGAGACCTGCCCGGCCGCCCAGCCTTGCAGCCAGGTTTCGTCCACGTCGGGCTCTCCGAGCGACACCGCCGGAAACCGGCGCGCGGCCTTGCGCGTGGCCTTGAGCGCGGCGTGTACCACGCTGCGCATGAACCATGGCGCGAACGGGCGCCGCGGATCGAAACCGCCAATGCCGCGGTAGACCTGCAGGAACACATCCTGCACCACGTCTTGGGCCAGGTGCGGGTCGCGCGTGATCAAATAGGCGCTGCGGATGGCTTTTACCTGGTAAGCGGTCACCAGAAATTCCAGCCCGCCGATATCGCCATGTTTCAAGCTGTCAATGGCTTGCTGCTCGTCCATCATCCTCCCGGTTTGTGCGGATGCCATCGATTGCGTCCGCGGCAGGTGAGTGCTCACACTATATATAGCTGATGATACGTCAAAAGGTTGGGGGGTGGGGGCAGGGAGCAATGAGCAATGGATGTTCCGCCGGCCGCCACTGCCTCTTCTTTGATTTCCAGGCT
>CAZAFS010000578.1:0-2144 GCA_964484165.1 uncultured Opitutaceae bacterium
GCCTGGTGGCAGTACACCCTGGCGGGCGGCGGCGAGGAAACGTGGGCGGCGCGGTTCTTCTACCACGGCTGCCGCTATCTGCAGGTCGAGTGCGCGGCCTTCGCGGGGGACGATCCGCCGGTGGTCGAATCGCTCGCCGGGGTGGTGGTGCAGGCCGCGGCCCCGCCGGTGGGCGAATTCGCCTGCTCGAACGAACTGTTCAACCGCATCCACACCCTCGTGCGCTGGGCGCAGCGCAGCAACCTGATGAGCGTGATGACCGATTGCCCGCACCGCGAGCGGCTCGGCTGGCTCGAGCAGGACCACCTCAACGGCCTTGCGTTGCGCTACGAGTTCGATTTGGGCCGGCTCTTCACCAAGACGATGAACGATCTGGCCGACAGCCAGCAGGCCGACGGCCTGGTGCCGAACATCGCCCCCGAGTACGTCATCTTCAGCGGCGGGTTCCGCGATTCCCCCGAGTGGGGCAGCGCCGGCGTGCTGATTCCGTGGCAGCAGTACGAATGGACGGGCGAACTGGAGCCGCTGCGCCGGTCGTATGCCGTGATGCAGCGCTATGTGGACTACCTGGGCAGCCGGGCGGCGGATCACATCGTGTTCCACGGCTTGGGCGACTGGTACGATATCGGTCCGAATCGGCCCGGGATCGCCCAGCTCACGCCAGTCGCCCTGACGGCGACGGCCTTCTACTACCGCGATGCCTGGATCCTGGCCCAGGTGGCGAATCTGCTCGGCCGGCCGGCGGAGGCGCGGCGTTACCAGCAGCTGGCGGATGAAATCCGGGCCGCGTTCAACCAGAAGTTCTTCGACCCGGCGGCGGACCGTTACGCCACGGGCTCACAATGTGCCAACGCCATCCCGCTGGTGATGGGACTGGTCGCGCCCGAGCACCGGGCCGCGGTGCTCGCGGCCGTGGTCCAGGATGTGCGCAGCCGCGGCAATGCGCTCACTGCCGGCGATGTCGGCTACCGCTATTTGCTGCGCGCCCTGGCCGACGGCGGCCGCTCCGACGTGATCTTCGACCTGAACAACCAGTCGGACAAGCCGGGTTACGGCTACCAGCTCAAGCACGGGGCCACCAGCCTGACCGAGACGTGGGACGCCGCGCCGCAGGCGTCCCAGAATCATTTCATGCTCGGGCAGATCAACGAGTGGTTCTACCACGACCTGGCCGGCATTCAGCCGGACCCGGACGGTCCGGGCTTCAAGCGGATCGTCATCCGGCCGGCCGTGGTGGGTGATCTGACGTGGGTCCGGGCGAGCTACGACTCGGTCCGCGGCCGGATCACCAGCGCCTGGAAGCGCGACGGCCGGCGGCTGACACTCGACGTGACGATTCCGCCCAACACCACCGCCACGGTGTATGTGCCCGCGGCGGCTGCGGACGCGGTCACCGAGGGCGGCGCGGCGGCCGCGCGCTCGCCGGGCGTGCGCTTTCTCGGGATGGAAGATCGCGCCGCGATCTTTGCGGTCACCTCCGGCAGCTATGCGTTTGCCAGCGTTTTGCCGGAAGACAAACAGGCGGCGGAATAGCGCGGGAGCGGAGGCTGTCCGCCTCCGCCAAGCCTATGGCGCGCAGCCTTCGCCTCTCTTCTGTTGGGAAGGATTTTGCCGACCGCGACCTCAGCCGGCTATGGGCTGGCCTGCCAGCCGTAGGCTTGGCGAAGGCTGGTGCTCAGGGCGGGACTCGAACCCGCACGCCTTGCGGCACACGCCCCTCAAACGTGTGTGTCTACCAGTTCCACCACCTGAGCGTCCGGTGCGTTGGGAGGACGGATAAGTAGGCCCGCGGCAGCCAATGTAAAGCCCTGAATTGGGTGGTGAATCGCACCGCCGCAAAATCGCTTGCCACGCCTCCCCGGGCCGCAAGACTCACCCGCCTGCTGCCCGGCCGGCGCCGTCCGCAGCAGCCTCTCTCTCTTGCCCATTCGCCGCTCGCGGGCTCGCGCCCGCTTCTGCCGACCCAACCATGGAAGAACCGCCTGCCAAGGAGACACCCGAGCCGGGTCTCAACAAGATCGATCTTAGCCAGCTTCAAGACTTCCGCTTCGGGACGCAGTGGACTGAGGTCAAATCGGTGCCCGGCCCGCGGCGGGAGCGGGAGCGTGAGCCGCGCCGCGAGGGGGGACCGGAGCGGGGCGAAG
>CAZAFS010000579.1:0-2136 GCA_964484165.1 uncultured Opitutaceae bacterium
TCCAGCGTGTCGAGGATGGCCGGCCCGCGCGCCGGATCCCATTTCACGTCCTGGGGAATGTAGGGCTGCACGAAGGCGACAGCGGCGAGGTGGCGGTCGTACCGTCCGCGGTTGAACGCCCCGGACATCGGCAGCATGGTGCCGGCGCCGAGCACCAGCAGCGCCACGCTGAATTCCGGGCTGCGGCGCAGCAATCCCCGCTCCGTGCTGGCGAGCAGCCGCCAGGCGGAGGTGGCGAAGCCGAGGTTGAAGAAGATGAGGATGAAGGAGACGCCGTAGGCGCCGGTGTACGCCGCGATCTGCAGCACCGCCGTGCGCTGCCACTGGCTGGCGGCCAGCGGCAGCCAGGGAAAGCCGCCGAGGAACCACGTGCGCGCCCACTCGATCAGCACCCAGACGCCCGCCAGGCCGAACAGCCCGAAGATCCGCACCGGCACCGGCCGCCCGGCCAGCCGCGGCATGGCCCACCACACGGCCAGGTACCACATGCCGACGAACGCGCCGACGAACGGCCCGGCCAGGAACAGCCCGACCCAGGTGACGTGGCGCAGCCACCCCAACAACACCAGCCAGGCGGCCGCCTGGGCCGCGAACATCGTGCCGGCGTAAAGGCGGAAGCGCGGCCGCCGGTAGGCCCAGTAGATGGCCGGCACCGCAAAAGCGTAGGCGAATTCCGGCGCGGGGGCCGGCGGGAAGGACACGACCGTCAGCAGCGCCGTCAGCCCGCCGGCCGCGCCCGCCCACACCCAATCGAGATGCCGCTGCCACCAGGGCACCGGCTGGTCGTAGGGATCGGGGGCGGAAATGGAAACTGGGGAGTCAGTGGGCACGCTTGCGATGTAGGAGCCTGCTTGCCCGCGCCGCTGCGGCGGGGCTTGCAGGCGATTCTTGATCTTGTAGGAGCCTGTTTACAGGCGATGAGAACAACCGCTTGCAGGCAAGCTCCTACACGGCGAGCCATTCCGGCGGCGGGCGATCCGCAGTCAAGTAATCGCGGAACCACACCCAGTCGTCTGGATCGCAACGAAACCAAGGCCAGGCTTCGGAACGCGCGCAGAAGCCAGCACGGTAAGGATTGAGATAGATATAGAGAAAAACGTCCAAGACATCGTCGCTGTTCCGCAGACGGTGATCGAAGAAATCCCGCTCCCACGCCAAGCTCTTTCCGCGGAGGACGGCTGACGTCTTCGCCTTCAGCCGTGACACCGCCTTCCCGAGCGGGAGTCTTGGGCCTAGCTCGATCAACAAATGCAGGTGATCCGGCATGATCACGGCGCAACGCACGGACCATACATCGTCGGTCTGCGCCGCCTGAATCTCGCCAAGGATTTTCGTTCCCACCTCCGGATCCGTCAGTCCGGTAGCGCGACGATCCGTGCAGATCGTCAGAAAGTAGGTGGCGCTGGGGGTCGAGACGCGCCCCCGGCGAAGCGCCTCATGGCCTTTGGTCGGATCTACCGGCACGGAAATGTAGGAGCCTGCTTGCAGGCGATTCCGGGTTTTGTAGGGCCTGTTTACAGGCGATGGGAACAATCGCTTGCAAGCAAGCTCCTACATGGCAGAGGCGGGACAAGAGGTGCTGATCGCCTGCAAGCAGGCTCCTACAATTCGGAGGGCACGGCGACGCCCCGCGCATCGCGCTCACTTTCCGTGACAATGCTTGTACTTCTTGCCGCTGCCGCAGGGGCAGGGATCGTTGCGGCCGACCTTGGGCGTCTCCCGCCGGATCGTGACGCGGGGGAGCTGGACCTCCGGCTCGGCGGCGGACGACGCCTCCGCCTCCGGCGCCGGCATCGTCCCCATGCTGCCGCGCAGCGTCGCCGGGGGGGCGGGCGGCGCGGGCGTGGCGCGCGGCCGCGGCGCGGCTCCGTTGGGCGGCGCGTTCTCCGGCCCCTGCAGCCGGGCGCTGCGCGACAGGATCGCCAGCATGTTCTCGAACGCCTGCAGGTTGGTGGTGGAGCGGAAGAGGCCGGTGCAGATCTGCAGCCGGACGTTGTTCATCAACTCCTCAAAATAATGGTAGGCCTCGCCCTTGTACTCCTGCAGCGGATCCTTCTGGCCGTAGCTGCGCAGATTGATCGAGCGGCGCAGTTCCTCCATTTCCGTGAGGTGCTCCTGCCAGTGGTGGTCGATGGC
>CAZAFS010000580.1:0-2133 GCA_964484165.1 uncultured Opitutaceae bacterium
AGCGGCAGCCCTACATTTGCCTGAATGAGCCCGGCTTGGCGTTTTCATCGCTGCACAATTCCCGCCGAAAACGTGCAAAGACTGCACGGACGGCGGGTGGGTCGCGCGCCGGACCCGCGGCAGACTTCGTTCTGAACCGCCAGTGTCTTGGAGGACAGAGTCTAACACAACCTGCCGCGCCGCTGGCACGCGGCGTGCGTTAGGGCGGTTATGAGCACCACGATGGAGACTCTCTACGAGTTGCAGGGATTGCTGCTTTCCGGCAAGACGCCGGCCACGATACCGGAAAGCCGGATCCGCGCATTGCGCCAGGACGTTCCGCCACCGATCCTCGCCCATTTCGACCGTTTGATCGCCCAGGGCCGCAAAGGGGTGGCGCTGGTCCGCCGGGGAATTTGCGGCGAATGCCACTTGCGCGTGTCCACCGCCACCAACGCCAGCCTCGTGCGGCCGGAGGACATCTTTCTTTGCGAGAACTGCGGGTGCTATCTGATGAAGGCGCCGGATGAGGAAACCCCGGCCGTCCCACCCGCGGCCCCGGCCAAGGTCCCGGCCAAGGCGCCGAGGCGTGCGGCGCGGAAGAAGCCGGTTGCCACCGCCGTCTGATCCGGCGTCCGCCGAACCATATCATGACCCTGGCGGATTTCACCCGGCCCGGATTGATCGTGTTGTCGCTGCGCGGCCGGGACGCGCCCAGCACGATCCACGAACTCAGCCTCGCGTTCCAGCGCGACGGCCGGTTGACCGACTGGCTGCGGTTCTACCACGAGGCGCTCAACCGGGAATATCTCGTGAGCACCGAACTGGAGGCGGGACTGGCCCTGCCCCACGCCCGCGTCGCCGGCCTGGCAGAACCCATCTTTGCGGTTGGGCGCAGCGACGAGCCGTTTCCTTGGGGTTCGCGGGAGGCGCGCCTCGTGCGCCTGGTTTTTCTGCTGGCGATCCCGGCTCCGGCCACCGACCGCTACCTGCCGTTGACAGCCAGCCTGGCCCGGCTCGCGGCCCACGGGTCGTTGGTCGAGGCGATTGGGTGCGCCGCCGACGCCGCCGGCGTCATGGCGCTGCTGCGGCAGATCACGGTGCCGGATCCGCCGGCCGACCGGCCGCCGGCCGCCGCGCACGCATTGGGCCCGCGGGAGTGCTTGACCACGGATTAGACGGACGGGCCTAGAGCGGTAGAGCCGCAACCCAAGATGGAGGGACGACCTCCGCGTCGTCCCTTGAGCGGCCCGGGCGGAGCCGGGCCCTCCAAGGAATTCGTCGTGGCCCGCGAGGAATCTGCGACGTTGCAGCCCGGATTCAGACGCTGCATTGGTCCGCGCCGATCCGTGCAATCCGTGGTTAAGTAGTCGGATGAGAAATGATGAAGATCGTCGCGTGCGCTGACGATCTGTCCGGGCGGATGCGGTCTAAATTTTGCCCAGCGCGAGCAGCGCGCGATGGAGCTGCACGGCGCGCTGGAGCACGACGTCGATCAACGGCGGGGGCTCCGGCGGCTTGGCCGGCGCCGCGGCTGCCGCCGGCGTGGCGGGAGGCCCGGGCAGCGGTGGCGGGGCCTCGGCCGGTCCGGGCGTGTCGTCCGCGCCGTGGTCATGTTCGCGCGTGAGCGCCGCTTCGTCGAAGCGCTCCTTGGTGATCTTGACGTTGATCAGGGCGTCCGCGGTGGTGCCGGCATCGAACGCGTCGTAGGCCTTGCGGTCGATCTCCGGCGTGACGGCGAGCACAATGTCGGGCGCCAGCCCCGGCGCGGGCAGGCCGAGCGTAATAAGTCCGGGCGCGCGCTCGCGGATCGCCGCCAACAGTTCGAGCGGGGTGCCGGGACCGACGAGGACGAACAACGGCGCGGTGCCCGGGCGCGCCGGAAGGCCCGCCGGCAGCGCGTGCGCCGGCTCGCCGGTCGGATAACGCAGGTCGACGATCAGGGCCGGTGCGCTCCAGACATCCTTCAAGGCCGCGGCGTCGTCCGGCAGGTGGTGCAGGCGCAGGTAGGTGAGATTCCGGCCCAGATCCAGCGGCCCGGCCGCCGGCGTCTCCGCCGGCAGGTTCAAAATGGAAAACTGAAGACCGAAGATTAGCAGCCAGAGGCCAAAAACCGAACGCCGGAGGCCAATTCCGGGTAGGGGCGCAGGCTTG
>CAZAFS010000581.1:0-2130 GCA_964484165.1 uncultured Opitutaceae bacterium
AATTAGCCCACGGTCGGCGCGATGGATAGGAAAAGTGTATGCATAGGGGATGTAACATCTTTTCTGGACAGCCGCGTCGGCCGTGGGCTTTTCGTTTGCCGCCCGCCCGGCATCCTCCGCTTGATTTCATGCCGTCCCGTCGCTCCATTCTTTCCGTCCTGCTCTGCTGGTGGCTGGTGCCGTTGGCCGCGGCCCACGCCGGGGAGTTGCTCGTCAATCCGGATTTCGCCGCATCGGTGGATGGCCGGCTGGCCGACGGCTGGCACGACGGTTCCACGGCCCTGCCGCGTCCGGCCGCCTTCGCGGTCGGGCCGGAGGGGGAAAACGGCCGCCCCAGCCAACGCGTGACGTTGGGCGGCCTAGACGGCGGGATCTTCCGCCTCGTGCAGACGATCGCGGCGCCGGCGCCCGGCTTGTACCGCCTGACCATGAGGCTGCGGGTTTCGACACCGGTCCAGGCGGAACTCGTGCTGCGGACCACGCCCCGGCCCTGGGTCAGTCACGGCAGTGTGCGCGAAATCGTGCCGGCCGGCGTGTGGCGCGAAGTGACCGGCTACGCCCGCGTCCCGGCCTCCTCCGGCACGCTCGACTTTGTCATCCTGCTCGACAACCCGGGCACGGTCTGGCTCGAATCGGCGAGTTTGCAGGCGATGGACGAGGCGCGGCTGACGCCCGGCGAGCAGGCGCAGATCGAGCGCGTGCTCGGCCCGCCGTTGCCGCCGGTTGATGAAGCGCGGCTGATCGCCGAAAGCGATGCGCGCACCCTGGCGCACCGCACCGCCCTGCTCACGGTGCGCGTGGTGAATGGGACCGGACAGCCGGTGGCGGGCGCCGTCGTGCGGGTGGAACATCTGCGGCACCTGTTCTGGTTTGGCGCGGGCTTCGACTGGGGGCTGCTGCCGCGACCGGCGGAGACCCGGACGGACCGGCTCCACCGGGAGGCATTCCTGCGGCTCTTCAACGCGGCCACCGTGGAGTTCGATGCCGAAAACTACGAGCCGGCGCCGGGCCTTTATCGCGACCAGGAAGTGGTCCAGGCCGTCGACTGGCTCGCCACCCACGGCCTGCGCGCCCGCGGCCACCCGCTCTTCTGGAACCTCGCCACGCCCCGCTGGCTCGAAGCGGCGGCGCCCACCGTGGCCCAGGCCCGCCTCTGGATGGACCGGTTGCTGGCGCACGCCTCGAACGCGATCCTGCCGCGCTTCTCCCAGGAGGTCGTGTTCAACGAGGTGGTTGGCTGGGATCGCTTTGCCTCGCCGCTGACGCCGGTCCTCGCCGGCGACCAGAAGGGCGCCGTCATGGCCGCCTATCTGCGACGCTTCCGGGGCCTCAATCCGCAGACCGCGACCATGGTCAACGACTACGACACGACCCCGGCTTATTACCACCTGCTCCGCGAGATCATCGACCAAGGCGGGTCGGTCGACGCCATCGGCCTGCAGAGTCACATGCAGAACCGGACGTGGTCGGTCACGCAGATGTGGAACATCCTCAACCGGCTCGCGCTGCTGGATCGGCCGATCTATTTCACCGAACTGAGCGTCGTGTCGGGCGCGCCGCGCGACTTCAATTTCCGGCCGGCCAGCCCGTCGTGGGACACCACGCCGGCGGGCGAGGCGGCGCAGGCCGATTATCTGGAGCGGTTCTACCGCCTGGCCTACAGCCATCCGGCGGTGGCGGGCATCACCTACTGGGATTACGCCGACCGGTCGGCGTGGCTCGGATGCCCGGTCGGCCTGCTGCGCAAGGACGGCTCGCCGAAGCCGGCGTACTGGCGGCTCGACCATTTGCTCAATGAAGTGTGGCGCACGGGCGGCGAATACCGGACCGATGCCGCCGGCCAGGTCGTCGTGCCGCACGCCTACGAGGGCGAGTATCGCATCACCGCGGGCGGCGTCGCGGTCCGCCGGGACCATAGCGCCGCCCGGCCGCTCGACGCCACGATCGTGACCGGCCGCTGACGCACCGCGTGCCAGGGCGTCCCGCTCCCGGCCAGGGTGTCCCGCGGTTGACACACCGCGCGCTCAGGCTTCCCTCTAGGGTAAACTGGCGCGCCGCATGCGCCGGCTGATCCCCATGGATCCCAACAAACTCACGGTCATGTCGCGCCAGGCGGTGACCGCGGCGCAG
>CAZAFS010000582.1:0-2115 GCA_964484165.1 uncultured Opitutaceae bacterium
ACAAAGGTGCGAAAAATCTCCAACTGTCAAATATCGGAAACCGAATTGGAGCTCGATCGGGGCGCCGGGCCGGCGGCACCGACGAGCCGCGGACTACGACTCGGTTTGTCATTGCGAGGAGCCCCGCCGCTGCGGCGGGGCGACGAAACAATCCAGTCCCTCGACTCCGCTCGGGACCGTGAGCTTGTCGAACGGCTGGATCGCCACGCCCGGCCGGGCCGGGCTCGCGATGACAAGGCAAACTGAAGCACCGGCCCGCCGCGGTCGCGGCTTGCCATCGAGCGAAACCTTCTGGTTCACTGGGCAACCCGTGAAACAAAGCCTCGTCACCCTCGACATGGAGGGCGTCCTCACCCCGGAGATCTGGATCGCGGTCGCCGAGCGCACCGGTCTGCCGGAACTGCGCCGCACCACGCGCGACGAACCGGACTACGACAAACTCATGCGCGGCCGGCTCGAGATTCTCACCCGCCACGGCATCACCCTGTCGAAGATCCAGGCCGTCATCGGCGGCCTCCAGCCCCTCCCGGGGGCCGTCGACTTCTTGAACGCCCTGCGGGCCGAGCTGCCGGTGATCATCGTGTCCGACACCTTCGAGCAGTTTGCCCAGCCGCTGCTGCGCCAGCTCGGCTGGCCGGCGCTGTTCTGCAACCGGCTGGTGGTGGAGAACGACCGCATCACCGGCTACCAGCTGCGCGTTCCGGATCAGAAGCGCCGCTCCGTCGAGGCCCTGCAGTCGATTCACTACGAGGTGATCGCGGTGGGCGATTCGTTCAACGACACGACGATGCTGGCCCAGGCGGACCTGGGGCTGCTCTTCCACGCGCCCGCCAACGTCGTGCGGCAATTCCCGCAATTTCCGTTCGTCGCGGATTATCCGGCCCTGCTGGCGGCCATCCGGGCGCGGACGTAGTCCCGGGCGGGCCGTCCTTCAGGCGCAGCCGGACTCGCACAGTTGTAGGAGCGAGCTTCGGCCTTCGTCCCGCAGGCGCGGGACTACGGCCGACAGGTGCTCGCGACCTATCCTCCGTAGCCCGGGCGAAGGAGGATGGCGGAGGAGAAATCGCCTGCAAGCAGGCTCCTACATCAACCACCGACCGATCTGAGTGCGTGCGAGCAAAATCATGGTTTTGCTCCATGAGTCGTCTCAGGGATTCTGCCCGAGTTGCTCCGCGGCGACCTGCAGCTCGGCGAGCACCGGCGGCAGCGCCGCCTCCAGCTCCGCGAGCAGGTCCGCCAGCGTTTCCACGCCCTGGCCCCGGCTGGCGATCAACTCGATCTCGCCGTTGGTCTTTGTCATGGCGGCGTTGCCGGCATAGGCCAGCGAGCTCTTCAGCCGATGGCTCACCTCGGCTAGTTGCCGCCAGGCGCCGGCGGCGTGCAGCGTCCGCATCTTCGGGATCTCGGCCTGCAGCTCCCTCACCAGCACGTTCAACATGTCGCGCTCCAGCGTCCGGTCCCCCTCGGTCATTTTCTCCAAATACTCGAGATCGATGTGGTGGAATTCGGTGCTCATGCCGGGCTGGTGGATTCAGGTTATCACAGTTGTCCGCATCTGTCTTGGCGTATTTTCCGTTCCGGCCGGCGGCGGCTGGTTCAGCCGACCGCGGCCAGAAACCGCTCAATGCGTTTCAGGACGCGGTCCCGGCCGATCACGCGGAACATGCCGGTGAGGTTCGGCCCCACGCCCACGCCCGAGACGGCCAAGCGCGCCGGCGCCTGATAGTCGCCGAAGCCGAGCCCGTTCCGGGCCGCCGTGGTCTTGATGACCTCCTCGATCGCCGCGTCGCTGGAAAAATCCGCCGTGGCGAGCGCCGCCGCCAGTTCGCGCAGGCGCGCCTTCGGGTCGCCCTTGCCCATCACCTTGTCCCGGACCTTGGGGTCGGTCGGATAGTCCTCGGTGAAAAAATAGGCCGTGTACGCGGGCAGCTCCTCGATCGCCTTGATCTTCGGCTGGGCCAGCAGCATGACAGCGCGGAAATAGGCGGCGTCCGCCTGCAGCGCAGCGGTGGCGCCCTGGCGCTGCAGAAAATCGCGCGCCAAGGGCGCGAACCGGTCCGCCGGCAGGTCGAGCAGGTAGAGCATGTTCATGTGCGCCAGTTTCTTTTCGTCGAA
>CAZAFS010000583.1:0-2110 GCA_964484165.1 uncultured Opitutaceae bacterium
GCCAAGCTCAACGGCGCCAAGCTGGTGGTCATCGACTCCCGGCGCCACCGGGTGGCGGAAAGCGCGGATCTGTTTCTGCAGCTCAAGCCCGGCACGGAGGCCCTGCTCTACGGCGCGCTGGCCAAGGTGATCGTCGACCGCGGCCTGATGAACCTGCCGTTCATTGCGGCGCACTGCCGCGGCTACGACGCCTTCCTCGCGGGCGTGCGCGACTACGATCTGCTGGCCGCGGCGGAAGGTTGCGGCGTGCCGGCAGAGCTGATCGAGGCGGCCGCCCTCGCCTATGCCCGCGCTTCCTCCGCCGCCATCCTCTACTCCACCGGCATCGAGGCCCGTCCGGCCAAGACGATTGAGGCGCTCGTGAACCTCGCCCTGCTCACCGGGCAGCTCGGCCGGGAGGGCGCCGGGCTCTTCGCGCTCACCGAACACAACAATCTGCAAGGCGTCTGCGACATGGGCGTGCTGCCCGACCGCCTGCCCGGCTACCGGCCCGTGGCGGACGGCGCTGCCCGCGCGGAGGTCGAGGCGCTCTGGCACACCCGGCTGCCGGCCACGCCGGGGCTGGGCGCGCGTTCGCTCCTGACCGGCCGCGGTCCCACGGGCGTGCGCGCCGTCTGGCTCTGCCGCTACGATCCGGTCAGCAGCGCCTTTCTCGGCGACGCGGCCGACCGCCTGCAGGAATGCGAGCTGGTCGTGGTGCAGCATCTGTTCCGGACGGAGACGGCCCGTTACGCCCACGTCGTGCTCCCGACCACCGCCTTTGGCGAGGAACGCGTGACGTTCACCAACACGGAGCGCCGCATCCAGCTCGCGGAAAAGGTGGTCGAGCCGCGGCCCGGCATCCGGCCCGCGTGGGAACAACTCATGCTCGTGGCGCAGGCCCTGGGCGCGGACTGGCGGTATCGCTCGGCCGCCGACGTCATGGACGAGATCGGCCGGGTCGTGCCGTTCTACGGCGCCGCCAGCTACGACAATCTCGCCCGCGACTACGGCCGCCAGTGGCCGTGCACCGCCGACCGGCCGCTCGGCACGCGGGACCTGTTTGCCGACGGCGTGCCGGCGCCCGGCTTCAAGTTCGTGCCGCCGGCCCGGCGCCGGCCGGCCGCACCCGCCCCGCCGGAATTCCCGCTTACCCTCGTGTTCGGCCACTCGCTCTACTACTGGCACCAGAACGTGCTGATCAAGCACAGCGAGACCCTGCAGCGCGAGTACGGCATCCTGCTGCTCGACTACCCGGACGGCTTTGTGGAGATCAACAGTGACGACGCGAAACAGCTCGGCATCCGCGACGGCGAAAAGATCCGGCTGCGGTCGGCCGCCGGCACGGCGGTCGCGGCGGCGCGGGTGACGCCCGAGGTGCGGCGCGGCACCGTCTTCGTGCCGTTCTTCGTGCGCCAGGTGCAGCAGCAGATCCACGGCGGGAGGGACGGCGGCGCGCCCCTGGTGCCGGTCCGGGTGGAAAAGGAGGTTGCGTGAAGGCCCGCGTTCTCGCCGCCGCGGACGTGCTCAAGATCGTGGACCTGCTCCGGGCCCAGGGCCACGAGGTGATCGCGCCGTTTTGCGGCCGCGGGCGGGACACCTTCTTCGACACGGTCACGGACGAGAATCGCGACCAGGTCCAGATCCACCTGCCCAACCCCTACTACCCGCCGAAGCGATTTGTGCTGCCCCACATCGAACGGCTGCTGCGGGTCCGGCGGGACGACGGCGGATATCGCATCGAGCCGACGTACGAGGAACCCAAGCGCGCCATCTTCGGCCTCCGCTCCTGCGACGTCGCCGGCATCCGCCACCTCGACCGCTTTTATCTCGGCCGCGACTACCGCGACCTCTACTACGAAAAACGCCGCCGGAATCTGTTTCTGGTCAACGTCGTGTGCACCGATCCGGAGCGCGACATCGGGGACGAGTGCTTCTGCGTCTGCGCCGACACCGGCCCGGCCGCGCGCGGGCATTTCGACCTGCAGCTCATGGACCTGGGCGGCGAATTCCTGGCCGTGGCCGGCACGCCGGCGGGCGAGGCGTTGCTCGCGGAGCCGATCTTCCGGCCGGCCGCGGCGGCGCACGTGGCCCGGCGCCGCGCCATCCTCGAGGACGTGCGCAAGCGCTT
>CAZAFS010000584.1:0-2110 GCA_964484165.1 uncultured Opitutaceae bacterium
TGGGCCGCGCGACGGCTGGCGGGACGCCTGTACTGGCTGAGTCCGGCGATGCGGCGCTATTACGGGCTGCCGGCCGCCGGCTGGGCCCAGTGCATCCCCGCCTGTGTGCCCGACCGGACGGCATCCGCCGCCGCGGTCAGGACGCCTCCATCGGGACGGCTGCGGCTCGGTGGTGCCGGCCTGATCGTGCGCTGGAAGGCTTGGCATCTGGTGGTGGAGGCGCTGGCGGCCTTGCCGGCGGAGCTGCGCAGCCGGGTGACATTTGATCACATCGGCGATTCCGACGGCTCGCCGGAATCGCACGCCTACGCGGCGCAGCTGCGGCAGCTGACCCGGGCGCGCGGCATCGAATCCCAGGTGCGCTGGCGCGGCGCGGAATCGTCCTCGGCGGCGCTGCTGGCAGAGACCGACGCGCTGGTGGTGGCCTCGGTCAACGAACCGTTTTCCGTCGCCATGCTCGAGGCGCTCGCGGCGGGCGTGCCGGTGCTGGCGGCGGACTCGGGAGGTTCGACCGACGTCATCGCCCCGCCGGTCAACGGCTGGCTCTTCCGGAGCGGGTCCGCCGCGGAGCTGGCGTCCGCCCTGGGGCGGTTGCTGGAGCCGGGGGCTTGGGAGGCGGTGCGAATCGACGCGCCGGGGCTGGCGCGTTTCTCGGCCGGCGCGGTGGCGCGGCAATGGAGCCGGGTCTATGCCGATCTCCAGCAAGGGGTGTCATGAAGCTGGCCCTCTCCCTACTCTGCGAGAATCCGCGGCGGCGCACGGGCCTCTCGACTTTGTTTCCCGCTTTTGTCGCGGAGGCGCGGCGGCTTTTTTCCCAGGTGCGGTGGATCGTCTTTGCCGGAGCGGAGCAGCCCTGGCCAGAGGACGATGAAGGCGTGGAGCTGGTGCGCTGGTTTCCCGCCAATGATCGGTTGCTCGCGCGGCTGTGGGCGGACCACTTTTGCGTGGCGGCCGAAGCGCGGCGGCGGGGCGCGGCAGCGTTGCTGACCGTGGGGTTCTGCCCCGCCCGCACCGCGGGCCTGCCAGTCGTGATGCAGGTCTTCTCGCTGCGTCATCTGCGCGAGCGGGGCCCGCGCAGCGTCTACCGGCAATGGGCGGTGACGCGCGGACTGCGTCGCGCCGCGCTGGTCATCGCCAACTCGCGATGGGAGGCGGCGCAACTCGACGTAAAGCCGGCAAAATTGCTCGTGAGTTACGAGGGCGTGGAAGCCGAACGCTTCCGACCCGAGGGCCCGGCCGGGGCGCCGGCGCTCCCGCCGCCTTACCTGCTGTGGGCCGCCAATTTTTACCCCTACAAGCGGGCTGAGCTCGCCCTCGCCGCCTACGCCCGGCTCCCGGCGGAGCTGCGCGCGCGGTTCCCGCTCGTATTGGCGGGCGGCGACTGGGCGGGGGGGCGCGCCCGCGCCGAAGCGGAGGCGGCCCGGCTGGGCGTGGACCGCGACGTGCGCTTTCTGGGATGGATCGACGACGCGGCGCTGCCGGCGCTGTATCGAGGAGCGCGGGCCCACGTGCTGGCGACGGCGGAAGAAACTTTCGGGCGAAGCGTGCTGGAGGCGATGGCCTGCGGCTGCCCCTGCGTGCTGCAGGACCTGCCCGTGCTGCGCGAGGTTGCCGGCAGCGCGGCGCAGTTCACGGATTTCACGGACACACCGGCGGCCGCTGCCGCGATCGCGGCCGTCTGCGCGGACGATGCGCTGGCCGCCCGCCTCCGCGCCGATGGCCTGCGCCGAGCCGGCGAATTCAGTTTTGCGCGCTTGGCGCACGAGCGGGTGGGGGCGATCCTGCGGGTGCTCGGCGGTCCTCGGCCATGACGAACAAGCCCTCCATTCCGTCTTACTGGCCGGCGTTCTTCTGCGCGCTGGCGGGGTTCGTCGTCTTCCAGTTTTGCGGCAACGCCACGCTGGGTTACATTCACACCCGGTCGCTGTTCTTGTGGTGGGGCAACCAGTGGTTCGATCCGGCGGCGGAAAGCCAGCAGGGCCTGCTCATCCTGGGGCTTTCGCTCTGGCTCTTTTGGCGGAATCTGCGCCAGCCGGCGAACCGGACTCATTTCGGAGCGGGTGAAGGCTTTCCGGTATCCGGTATCCGCAATCGCCATTGGGCCGCGGCG
>CAZAFS010000585.1:0-2108 GCA_964484165.1 uncultured Opitutaceae bacterium
GTCGAAGAAGGTTTCGAGGTCGGCGTCGGCCAGGCCGAAATCGGCCAGGGCCAGGCGGGGGGTGGGCGCGGGCGGGTCGCTGAGCGGATCGAGGTGCGCCTGGCGGTGACCGATGTCGCGGTAGTGATAGATCAGGCTGTGCACCTGCGCCTGCTTGAGGCTGTCGATCAGGGCGGGGGCGGCCGAGGCGGAGCCGGCGAGCACGGGCAGCTGGCCGCTGAGGCCGAGCGTGAAGCCCTGAAAGAACGCGCGCCAGGTCGGATCGACCGACTCGGGGTTGTTCAGCCAGCGCAGATAGAAATCCTCGATCAGGTCGGCGTTGGCGCGGGTGGGCAGGGTGGCGGCGATCATGGGCGGACGCACCGGCCGCGGTCCGGCCCGGGGGGCGCGGGCCGTCGGCCGGCTGGTGGAAGCCGTGCGTCGGAAGGGGAAGTTAATGTGACTTCAGGCATGAGAGCAACAGCGAGATGGATTCATGGCCGGCGGCGCGCAGCGGCCCCGGCATGAAATCGACCGCGCCCAACCGGCCGGCAGAGGATACCCAATCCGGCCGCCGGTCTCACGGCCGGAGCGCAGTACGAAGCCCCCCTTATCACCTCGTGTGACGGCATCACCGGCGCTGATGAGCGAGCGGACTTGCCAGCTTCCGTAACTCGTGAATGGTCAAGCGACGATGAGTGCCGGCAACCGAATCCCGACCGATGGCGGCGCGCCCTTGCGCCAAACCCCGTTCGGCACGCTTGCGGCCGCTGATACCGGAAATGCGATACCGGTTACCGGAACGCCACTGGATACCGGAGAGCGCAAACCGGATACCGGAAAGAAAAGGGCGGATGCCGGAGAGATCATTGCAGAAAAAGCTATCCGGTCTCCGGTATCCCCGATCCCGAATGCGAAGCACCGAGGGCGGGTGGACATCACGCGCGAAACGGCGAACCGCGGCGGCAAGACCGTGACGGTGGTGAGCGGTTTTGTCGGCATCGGTCAGCCGGAGAAGGAGCAGCTCGCAAAAAAAATGCAGCGTGCCTGCGGCGCCGGCGGGACCGTCAAGGACGGCCGCATCGAGATCCAGGGCGAGAAACGCGAGCAGGTCGCGAAGATTCTCGCCGCGGCTGGATTCCGGCCGGTCTTCGCCGGCGGGTGATCGGGCAGGGCGCAACAAGATTGCGCCCCTACGAGAATGAAGACTTGTAGGGCGGGGTCGCCGAACCCCGCCGTCACCTCCGCACGAATTTGTAGGGGCGCAGACTTGCGGCGCCCTGGAATGCGGGAGGGTGCCGCAAGTCTGCACCCTCACGCCGCCAGGCCGGCGGCGAGGGTCAACGCGCTCTTGGTGCGGTTGAGAATGTAGAGATGGTAGCCGGGCGCGCCGCGGGCGAGCAGGTCGCGGATCTGGCCGAGCGCCCAGTCGATGCCGATGGTCTCGATGATTTCGGGTTGGTCGCCGGCGGCCTCGAGGCGTGTCACCAGCCGCGCCGGCAGCGCGGCGCCGCACAGGGCGGTGATGCGCTGGACCTGCTTGAGCGAGAGCACGGGCATGATGCCGGGCACGATCGGCACGGCGATGCCGGCCGCGCGACACTGGTCCACAAAGCGGTAGTACGCATCGTTGTCGAAGAACAGCTGGGTGGTGACGAACGACGCCCCGGCGTCGACCTTCTGCTTGAGGTGCACGAGGTCGGCCGGCAGCGACGGCGCCTCGGGGTGTTTCTCCGGGTAGCCGCCCACGCCGAGGCAGAGATCCGGATGCAGGCGCTTCAGCAGGGCGACGACATCGCTGCCGTAGCGCAGGCCGTCCTTGAACGCGGCGGCGGCGGTCAACTCCTTCGGCACGTCGCCGCGCAGGGCCATGATGTTGCGGATGCCGCGGGCGTGGTGCGCGTCGGCGATGGCGGCGATTTCCGCGCGGGTGTGGTTCACCGCGGTCAGGTGCGGCATCACGGTGAAGCCGAACTCCTGCTTTAACATGGCGGACACCTGGGCGGTGCGCTCCCGCGTGCTGCCGCCGGCGCCGTAGGTCACGGAGACGAAATCGGGCCCGATGCGCCGCAGCGCCGCGGCGGTCTGGCGCAGCGCGTCGACGCCCGCCTCGTCCTTCGGCGGGAAAA
>CAZAFS010000586.1:0-2107 GCA_964484165.1 uncultured Opitutaceae bacterium
CCACCGACCCGGGCGGCAGCGTGCCTACCTGGACCACGGTTCAGCGCGGCCGGACTGGCCGCGCTGCCGCTGGCCTCGAAAGCCACGTCGAAAACTCCGCGTCCCGCCTGGTACGCGGCGAACCGGCCGGCGTCGATCTGCACGTTAACCGTCTCGGTTGCGCCCATGGCCCGGGCAACGCACAGGGGTTCGTCGATCAAATCGGCGACGGCGATGCGCGCGGCCCCGCCCAGCCGTGCCGCCGCCGCGAGCAGGACGCCGATCGGGCCCGAGCCCACGATCAGCACGTCGCGGTTCCGCACCGCTCCCGCCCGGGCGGCCGCGTGGAGCGCCACCGCGAGCGGCTCGGCGCACGCCGCCGCCCGGAAGGACACGCCGGGCGGAATCACGTGGCAGTTCTCGTCGCGCGCCAGGAAACGTTCGGCAAAGGCGCCCGGCACGTGGGGAAAATGGGCGGCGCTGCCGTAGAAGCGGAAGTGCTCACAGAGATTCCGGCGCCCCGCTTCGCACTGGGGGCAGTGCCCACACGGCTGGCTCGGGTTCACCGCCACGCGGTCGCCCGGCTGCACGCCGCGCACCCCGGCCCCGATGCGCACCACCTCGCCGGCCACCTCATGCCCCAAGATCATCGGCTCGCGCAGCTGGAAGTCGCCGGCCCCGCCCTCCGCAAAATAATGGAGATCGGAGCCACAGATGCCGCCCGCGCCCAGCCGGACCACCACCTCGCGCGGGCCGGGCGACGGCTCCGCGACGTCGGCCAAAACCAGCTCCCGTACCCGGCGGACGACGCACGCTTTCATCGGAAATCGATCAGCGCTCCCTCGCGATGAAACGATGCTGCTGCTCCAGCCGGTCGGCATCCCCGGCGCGGCCGGCCTGGCGCAAGGTCTCGATCAGGAGCCGCGCCAGCTTGTCCGGCATGATTTCGCCAGCGGGATAACGCTCCAGCATTGCCGCCCGCTCCGCGGCCGGGAGCTTCCGGGCCGCCATCGCCGCCTCGAGGGCGATATAGAGGCCGGCATTGGCGGGGTCGCCCTGCAGGCCGCGTTCGAAAACGGCGCATGCCTCTTCGGGCCGCCGCTGGACGACCAGCAGCGCCTGGCCGAGGCAGTAGGCCGGCCCGGGCAACCGGGGATTGATGGCTATCGCTTCGCGCCAGTGGTCGATCGCCGCCTCCGTCAGGCCGTGAGCGAAGAGCAATTCGCCGAGCAGGTGATGCGCGGTCGCATCGCCCGGGTTCTGCTCCACCGCCGCCGTGAGGACATCGAGCGATCGCGCCCGATTGGGAAAAACGTAGGCCGGGGACAACCGGCCCGCGGTTCGGAAGCTGTCCCCCGGATCACGGTCGAGCTGCCTCTGCACGTAGCCCCGATAATACCAGATGAGAGGATGCTGCGACGGCGGCGGCGCCCCGGGATCGGATTCCTCCGCCGCGTCCCGCGGAAAGTCGTGCCGGAGCAGGGTGTCGCAGTCCGTCCAGTCGGCGAGGGCCAGGTAGCCGTCCGCGATGTCGAGAACGCGATCCGCATCCGCGCCCAGCGACCGCCAGAGCGCCTCGTCGGCCGACCCCAGGATGGTGTTTTCATACCGCAGGGCGTTGTCGAGCGGATAGCGCGGCAGCCATTGGTCCAGCGCGGCCCGGGCGCCGGCCACATCGCCGTTGAGGCGCAGCAACGTCACCAGCGCGGCCGCCGCATGGGGCTCCAGCGGCGCGGCGGTCCCCGCCGCGCGGGCCCAGCGCAGCGCCCCGGGCCGATCGCCTTCCTGCGCCGCGAGCTCGGCGAGGCGGCAGCACGCCGCCGTGTGCAGGACCGGCGACGACAGGGCGGCCTTCAGATGCGCGACGGCGGCGCGGCGGCGCGGCAGCGCGACTTGGGCGAGGCCAAGGTAATATTGAATCTCGGCGTCTGCCGGCGCCCTGGCCGCCACCGCCTCCAGCCGCTCGATCGCGCGGTCATATTGCAGCAGCGACACCGCCAGCCGGCCGGACGCCTTGGCCAGCGCCAGCTCCGCCGGGTGCCGGCGCAGCCCCTCCTCATAGCTCGCCGCCGCCTTGAGCAGGACCCCGTTCAACTCCCCATTCGTTCCCTCACGCAAGAAATCCTCC
>CAZAFS010000587.1:0-2106 GCA_964484165.1 uncultured Opitutaceae bacterium
GCGCGCATCTCGGCGCCCATGGCGTGGCCGGACCCGCGCGCCGGATCCACCACGATGTTTGCCGCGAGGTATTGTGCCCGCTCCGGCGAGAAGCCGAGCTTGCCGAGCAGATTCGGGATGTCCTGCTGGTAGGCTGCGGCAGTGGGATATTTCTGCGCGACCATGGCGTCGAGTTGGGCCCCGGTATACTGGCTCCCCGGGCGGAAACCGTTGTACCAGAGGTCGAAGGGCTCCAGCGGTCGCCCGATCCGCCCCTCGATCAGGCGCGCGACCTGCGGCACCAGGGGAGAAGTAAGAATCTGCTCCGCCATCGCCCGGATCCGTGCCTCCGGAATCTGCAGCTCCTCGTCGAATTGGCGCGCGAGCAGGGTCGGCGCGGTGGGTGAATAGAGATCGAGCTGCCGCTCGGCGGCGAACCACCTCTGCAACATCGCATATCGGGTGTCAGGCTCGCGACCATTGCCCGCGGCCGCCGGCTTCACCGCCGCCGGATCCGAGTCGCGCACCGCGGCCGGCCGGACCTCGTTGGTCGCCGGGTTCCAGTCCACGCCGGGGTTGTTGACCACCGCGGCCGGGATCGTCTGGGTGACGATGCGCTCCATCACGCGCTGGATCAGCCGCTGTTTGGCCAGGCCGTCCGTGGCATCGGCGTAGTCGGACTTGATCTCGTCCCGCAGGTTCCAATGGCTGAGCAGCCGCAGCCCGGCGGGGAACAGCCGCCGCCCCTGGGCGTCGACCAGATGGTGCATCCAGAGGTTGTAGTCCGCGATGTACTGCCCGGTCGTGGCGTCAGTCTGGGCGAGGGCGAGGTTCACCTCCGCGGGGATCCGCTTGGAGAACCGTTCGGCCAGCCGGACCTCGGCCCACTGGCGGCGGCTCCAGCCGGCGCCATCCTGGAGGCGCTCGTCCAGCGAGGTGAGCGGGAAGTTGAGCAGGACGACAAAGGCGAGTTTGTTGGCGAAAAAGTCATCGATGACATGGGCTGACGGGTCGTAGCCGCCGAATCCCTCGTCGAGCGGGAGCACGGGCCCGGCGTCGAGGTCCATTTGCTGGCGGAACGCGCGGTTGATCTCGTGCATGTGGCCGTCCAGCTGTTCGAGCAGCCCTTCGAAACTATTGAGCACGGTGTCGAGCGCCGTCTGGTCGCCGGCGAAATTGACGCGGACGAACTCCTCGAAGACGGGCCGGCCGCCATCGGCCGCGCGCCAGAACTGGCCGACCTGGCGCAGGCCCCGCTGGACGCGGGCCCGCTGCGGCTCGCCGTATTTGGCCACGAGCTGGGCTTCGAGCCCGGCGCTGGCCTCCTTGATCCAGACGGGGGACAGGTCCGCCGCGGCGGCGGGCTTGGCGCCCGTTGTTTCCTGGGCGGCGGCCAGCCGGCCGAATGCCAGGGCGGCAAGGCCCAAAAGCACGCGCGAAAACGAGCTGGAGATGAGATGGCGGTGAGCAGATGGCGGATCCGTCAGAGGGTGCATGGCGGGGAAGAATTTGAGGTTGCGGAGAGCAAAAGGCAGCGGGGCCCGTGAGGCGAACCATTGTTGCACCGGTGGCGATCCCGGCGGAGGCGGGCGGCGGGCAGCCTTCTCGAAAAAGCCGAGAACTTCTTTGAGGTGCGCAACAGTGCGGGTAAATGGCTTTTTCAGGACCGTTTCGCGTAGGGCGAGCGCGATGGGAAAGACGCGTCGTCCGCTCGAAAGTCAATCACCCGGAGAATCGCGGCGATGAAGGCGGCGACGCGGGCCCGCACCAGCGGCCCGCGTTTGGCCGACTGCGCACGCGCCTGCCTGAGGGCATGCCAGCGCTCGGTGAGCGCCCGGATCCGCAGCTCGCGTTCGACGGCCTGCGCGGGAGCCTGCTCGATGGCATTCCAGCGCTCAGTGCGTGCCCGGATCCGCTGCTCGCGTTCGGCGGACTGCACGCGCGCCTGCTTGAGGGCATTCCATCGTTCAGTGAGCGCCCGAATCCGCTGCTCGCGTTCGGCGGTCTGCGCGCAGACTTCATCGGTGGGAGCGCCGGCGGGCGGCGGAGTGCCGTCTCCGGTCAGTGGCCCGCCGGTCCCTGGATGGGACGCGGCGGCGGCGTACGTGCCGGGGAACGGGATGACGA
>CAZAFS010000588.1:0-2105 GCA_964484165.1 uncultured Opitutaceae bacterium
GCATCCATTACGAATTCGGCCTGTTCAAGCAGGAGTTCGTCAACGGCCACCAGATGGAACACCCGGACAACTGGATCATGTTTGGCGACCCTTGGGAAATCGTCCGACCCGAATACACCATCACGGTGCAACTCTACGGCGAGGTGGCGCACGAGTTCGATGATCGGGGCCATTCGCGGCCGCGCTGGGTGAACACCAAGACCATCCTCGGGGTGCCCTACGACACGCCCGTCGCCGGCTACGGCACCAAGACGGTCAATTTCCTGCGCCTGTGGGCGTCCAAGGCCAATGAGGAGTTCGACCTCGGCGCGTTCAACCGCGGCGGCTACGTCGACGCGGTGGGGGAGAAGGTGGCGGGCGAGACCATCTCCAAGGTCCTCTATCCGAACGACCAGACCGACAGCGGCAAGGAGCTGCGGTTGGTGCAGCAATATTTTTTCGTCGCCTGCTCGCTGCGCGACATCATCCGGCGCCACCGCAAGAACCCGGAGAATTCCTGGGACAATTTTCCCGAGAAGGTCGTGCTGCACTTGAACGACACGCACCCGGCCGTGGCCATCGCCGAGCTGCAGCGGATCCTGGTGGACGAGGAGAACCTGCCGTGGGACAAGGCCTGGGCCATCGTTTCGCGCACCTTCGTCTACACCAACCATACGCTGCTGCCCGAGGCGCTGGAGCGCTGGAGCCTGCCGTTGCTGCAGCGCGTCCTGCCGCGCCACCTCCAGATCATCTACGAGATCAACGTCCGGCTGATGGAAGCGTGCGAACAGCGGTGGCCCGGCGACAACGGCAAGAAAAGCGTCTGCTCGCTGATCGAGGAGAACCACGAGAAGAGGGTCCGCATGGCGCATCTGGCCGTGGTCGGCTCGCATGCGGTGAACGGTGTGGCGGCGCTGCACAGCCAGCTGCTGCGGCGCCTGCTTTTCCCCGAGTTCGACGAGCTCTACCCCGGCCGGTTCAACAACAAGACCAACGGCATCACTCCGCGCCGCTGGCTCCTCCAGGCCAACCCCCGCCTCGCCGCGCTCATCACCCGCACCCTGGGCAGCGCCGCCTGGATCCGCGACCTCGAACAGTTGCGCGGGCTCGAACCGCACGCCGACGATCCCGCCTTCCGCCGCGAGTTTCTCGCCGTGAAGCACGCCAACAAGTTTGACCTCGCCGCCATCATCGAACGGGAGTGCGGCCTCCAGGTCTCGCCCGCGGCCATCTTCGACGTGCAGGTCAAGCGGCTGCACGAGTACAAGCGCCAGCATTTGAACCTGCTGCACATCCTCGCGCTGTACCGCCGCCTGCTGCAGAACCCGGCCCTCGATCTGCAGCCGCGGGTCTTCATTTTCGCCGCCAAGGCCGCGCCGGGTTACGAACTGGCCAAGAACATCATCCGCGCCATCAACGTGGTGGGCGACCACATCAACCGCGACGAGCACATCGGCGGCCGCCTCAAGGTCGCGTTCCTGCCGAACTACCGCGTCTCCCTCGCCGAGCGCATCATCCCCGCCGCCGACGTGTCGGAGCAGATCTCTACTGCCGGCAAGGAGGCGTCGGGCACGGGCAACATGAAGCTCGCGCTCAACGGCGCGCTCACCCTCGGCACCCTCGACGGCGCCAACATCGAGATCCGCGAGGAAGTGGGCGCGGAGAACATCTTCATCTTCGGCCTCACCGTTGACGAGATCCAGGTTCTCCGCGCCAAGGGCTACAATCCGCGGGACTACTATCAGCGCGACGCCGAGCTGCGCGACGTGGTCGACTGGATCGGCTCCAGCTATTTCACGCCCAACGAAGGCGCGGCGTTCGGCCTGGTGCACCGCAGCCTGCTCGACGGCGGTGATCCGTACCTGGTGCTGGCCGACTTCCGGGCCTACAGCGAAGCCCAGGCTCGCATCGACGCCGCCTACCGCGACCAGGAAAGGTGGGCGCGCATGGCGATTCTCAACACCGCCCGCATGGGCTGGTTCTCCAGCGACCGCACCATCCGGGAGTACGCGGCCGAGACTTGGCGACTGCCGGCGGTGCCGGTGCCGTAGTGAGGAGGGAGGCCGGCTGGCTCGGTTCGGCGACCGCGCCCGACAGCATATGCATGGCGCATAGCTGTAGGGCGG
>CAZAFS010000589.1:0-2104 GCA_964484165.1 uncultured Opitutaceae bacterium
GCGGACGCTTTCGTCGGCGAAAACCGCGGCCCGTTCGCCGCCGTTTTTGAACCGGCTCAGCAGCGCCAGGACTGCCGCCGGATCGGCCTTCTCGCCCTTGGCAGAAATCCGGGCGAGTATCTTTTTGATCGCGCTCAGCTGCTCGGATTCATCGTAGATCACGAAATTGCGTTTATAGCCGAGCCGCTCGATGTGCTGGCGCAGGATGCGGACGCAGAGGGAGTGGAACGTGCAAATCGTAGGTCGAGAGTCGAGGGACGAGAGTCGATTGTCGCTGCCCTCGACCCTCGACTTTCGACCTTCGACCGGCTTCGGCAGAAGCCGCGTTACGCGTTCCTGCATCTCGCGGGCGGCCTTGTTGGTGAAAGTGACGGCGAGAATGTTCCCGGGCGCGACACCTTTGGCGATCAGGAGGGCGATGCGAAACGTGATGACGCGCGTCTTGCCCGTGCCGGCGCCGGCCAGGATCAGCAGCGGGCCGTGGAGGGTTTCCACGGCCTGGCGCTGCTGGGGATTGAGCGAATTCAGATTCAACACGCGCGCGGAGTTTAGTTTTAGCCCCGCACAAAGCAAGCCCGCGGCAGTGACAACGCATTCACTCCGGCCCGTTTACGGCCAGGATTTGAGCCGGTAAAAGCCCTTGGCGCGTTTGAGCGAGTTGGTGTCCAGATAGTTGATCGGGAGCAGCGGGGTGGCGTTGGTGTAGAGCGGGTTCCAGAGCGACAGGTTGGTGCTAAGCTGGAGCACCATTTCCTGCGTCGCGCTGCCGCTGACCCGGAAGTTCGCCGGATTGACCGTGGCGTCCAGCGCCAGTTTGAGCGGTGCGCTCACGCTGACCAGGGCAATGGCGTTGGTCACCACGCCCACCAGGTTGCTCACCACCACACTGTAACTGCCGCACTGGTTGAACAGGATGTTGGTCAGCGCATAGGTTGAGTTGGTCGCTCCCGCGAGCTTCACGCCGTTCAACTGCCATTGATATCCGGGCGCGGTGACGTTGTTGCTCACGCCGGCTTTGAACAGCAGATTGGTTCCCTGGACAATGGCCAGGGGCTGCGCCGCACCCACGACATTGGGGGGAATGCCCATGCGCCATTCCAAATTAACATTGCCTTGGGCACCGTTCACACCGTCCACCACGATAAAATAGCTGCTCCCGTTTGTAGCCGTGAACCGGGCCAGGCTGTGGATGCCGTCGGACGCGCTGTTCCGGTCACTGGCCAGCGTGTTCGTGGTCAACGAGTAAATGCTGGTACAATAGTTGTAAACCGACAGCAGCGTAGCGATGTCGCTGCCCAGAGTGTCCACCACCATGGTTCCGTCGCCGGCGGCGGTCAGGACATACCACCGCGAGGCGCCGCCAATGGTGCTGGCCTGAACCGGCTCGCCCGACTGGGTGGTCGAGTTGAAGTTGTTGAGGAGCTGCGAACCGAGGCTGCCGACGGAAACCGAAGGAAACGACGTGCCTGCCGGGGTCAGGCCACCACCTCCGCCTTTGGGCAAAAATGGCCGGGGCCCGCCGCCCGATTGTTGGAACGCCCGGATCAACACCTCCAGCTTGTCGAACGAGAGCGACGGCCCGATCTCCAGCGTGGCGCGCAAGCTGTCCGCGCCCTGTCCGTTGCCGCCAGTCACCGTGACGCTGTAGGTGTCCACGTCCAGATAACTCACATTCGTCAGCGTCAAGGTCGTGTTGGTCGCCCCGTGAATGAGCAGCCAGTCGCCTTCATACCATTGATACGTGAGGTTTGTTGTGCTCGCAGCAAAAACCGTGAACGTCGCCGTCCCGCCGGCCACGGCTGTCACATCCACCGGTTGCAGCAGGATTTGCGGAATCAGACTGATGTTCGTGTTGAGCACCCCGCTCAGCACGATGTGGCCAGCCGCTCCCGCCGAACCGTCCACGGTAATCAGGTAATTGCCCCCGGCGGTCGTGTTGAAGAAAACCTTGCTCGTGAAAAAGCCGCCGCTGTCATCGTCGCTGTTCGTGGACGTGAGGCTCGTCAGGCTGGCTCCGGTATAAGCCGCCAGCACCGTGTCGAAGGGGGAGCCTCGCGTGCTCAGCTGCATCACTCCGTTCGCCGGCGCCGTCAATTGCAGCCAG
>CAZAFS010000590.1:0-2103 GCA_964484165.1 uncultured Opitutaceae bacterium
TTGCAGGCTGGCCGCCGTCGCGCTGAAGCGGCGCTTTGGCGAGGCGCGGTGAATTACTTGGAGGGCCCGGCTCCGTCCGGGCCACGCCACGGACGACGCGGAGGTCGTCCCTCCACCCTTGGTGGCGGCCCCGCCGCTCTGTGGCGAAAAGAGCCTTTCCTCCAACAACCGCCGGCCCGTCAGTTTTCACTGGTTTTTCCCGGCATTTTGCGCACCTTGAGCTAAAATTATGCACCCCCAACGATTCCTCGTTCTCTGCATGACCCTTGCCACCGCCCTCCCCGCCGCCCGGTCCGCCGAGCCGGCCGCGCCCGCCGCCAATCCCGCCAACAACTGGGACCTCACCCTGCTTTACCCCGATGAGGCCGCCTGGCGCGCCGCTAAAGACCATATCGCGGCCGAGATTCCCAAGATCAAAGCCTACGAGAGCCACCTCGGCGACAGCGCCGCGACCCTCAAGGAGGCGATGGATTTCATCTACGGCCTGCGCAAAGACTACGACCGCCTCGCGGTCTACACCTCGCTCAAGCGCGACGTGAACACCCGCGACACCGCCGCCCTCGAGCTCAATCAGGAGGCGGACCTGCTCGGCACCGATTTCTCCCGGGCGCTCAGCTTCCTCAACCCGGAGCTGCTCGCGGTCGGTGAGCCCAAGCTGCGCGGCTTCCTTGACTCCGACCCCGGCCTCGCCCCCTACCGCTTCCCCATCATGGAGGTGCTGCGCGCCGGGCCGCACACGCTCGGCGCCGAAGCCGAGGGCGTGCTCTCCGCCGCCAACCTCATCACCGACACGCCCACGTCGTTCTACAGCATCCTCGCCAACGCCGACATCACGTGGCCGACGATCAAGCTCTCCGACGGCACCGAGGCCAGGCTCGACCAGTCCGGCTACACCAAGTGGCGCGCCGCGCCCAACCGCGCCGACCGCCAGGCCGTGATGGAGGCGTTCTGGAAGACCTTCCGCGAGTACGAGCGCACGTTCGGCATCTCGCTTTACTCGCAGGTCAAGACCGACTGGTTCCAGGCCACCGTGCGCAAATACCCCAGCTCGCTCGCGGCGGCGCTGGCCGGCGACGACATCCCCGAGGCGGTCTACCGCACGCTCGTGGCCGAGACCAACGCCAACCTGCCGACCCTCCACCGCTACTTCAAGCTGCGCGGCCGGATGCTCGGCATCACCGACCTGCATTACTGGGACATCTACCCGCCGATCGTGAAACTGACAAAGGACTTCCCGCTGGCCACGGGCAAGGAGCTCGCCATCGCCGCGGAGCAGCCGCTCGGCCCCGACTACCAGGCGCAGTTCGCCGCCTGCCTCAACGGCCGCTTCACCTCGTTCTATCCCCAGCCCGGCAAGACGGCCGGCGCCTACATGAACGGCAGCGCCTACGACGTGCACCCGTTCGTGCTGACGAACTACAACGACGACTACGAGTCGGTCTCCACCATCTCGCACGAATGGGGGCACGGCATGCACTCGCTGCTCGCCAACCACGCCCAGCCCTATCCCACCGCGCAGTACAGCACCTTCATCGCCGAAATCGCCTCGACCCTCAATGAAGACCTGCTGCTGGACCACATGCTCAAGGTCGCGAACAACGACCAGGAAAAGCTCTACTATCTCGGCTCGGCGCTCGAAGGCCTGCGCGCCACGTTCTTCCGGCAGGCCATGTTCGCCGAGTTTGAGCTGGCCATCCACGAAGAGGTCGAGAAAGGCAATTCCCTCTCCGGCGAGCACCTGAGCAAGATCTACGGCGATCTCCTCCGCCGCTATCACGGCGACAAGGAGGGCGTGCTGAAAATCGACGACCTCGTCACCATCGAGTGGGCCTACATTCCGCACTTCTACCGCGATTTCTACGTCTACCAGTATGCGACCTCCATCGCCGCCTCCTCGGCCTTCGCCGAGCGCATCGTCAAGGGCGAGCCGGGCGCGGTGGACACCTACCTCGCGGTGCTCAAGGCCGGCGCCTCCGATCATCCCTACGACATCGTGAAGCGCGCCGGGGTGGACCTCGCCACGCCGGCACCCTACCGCGCGCTCGTGGCCCGGATGAATTCGATCATGGACCAGATCGAGGCCATCCTGGCGAAGCAGCAAAA
>CAZAFS010000591.1:0-2102 GCA_964484165.1 uncultured Opitutaceae bacterium
GATGCGATCATTTCGTTCCGCACCATGCTGCTCGACATCATCGAGCGGATCGAAATCAACCGGAACTACCGCAAGTCCGACACGCTGCAGCTGCTGCGCATCCTCAAGAACTACGACCTGCTGCGCGCGCCCCAGCTCGATTTCCCGACCGAGCGCGTCGCGCCGCCGCGCAAGGCCAAGCCCCCGGCTCCCCCGGTCTGAGCGTCTCCGGCGATGAACACCACGATCATCGTTGCGGGACCGCCGGGGGTTCTCATGCGGGGTGGCCTTAACGCCGCCCGGTACTGGGCCGGGCGGTCCCGCCCGGAGTGGTGGAAGCCCAATGAAAAGATTGACCGGCTGATCGAGAGCCGGCGCCCGTGACCGCCCGCATTCATGCCACGGCCGTCATCGAGGATGGCGCGCAGCTCGGCGAGGGCTGCGTCGTGCATGCCCATGCGGTCATCACCCGCCATGCCCGGCTCGACGCCGGCGTGGTGGTGCATCCCGGCGCGGTCGTCGGCGGCGATCCCCAGGACTTGAGATTCGACCCGGCGGTCGCCTCCTTGGCGCACATCGGGGCGGGCACGGTGTTGCGCGAGAACGTGACGATCAACCGGTCGACGATCGCGGGGGGCCAGACCGTGATCGGCGCCCATGGTTTCATCATGGCCGGCGCCCACGTGGGGCATGACAGCGTGGTTGGCGACCAGGTGGTGCTGGCGAACAACGTCCTGCTGGCCGGTTTCGTCAGCCTGGGGGCATATGCGTTCGTCGGCGGCGGCGCGGCGTTCCACCAGTTCACGCGGGTGGGGGAGAGCGCGATGGTGGGCGGGCTGGCGCGCGTCACGCTGGACATTCCGCCGTACGTGATGGCGACCGAGCGCGACGAAATCATCGGACTCAACCTGATCGGCCTGAAACGGCGCGGGCTGGCGCGCGAAGTCGTGGCGGAATTGAAGGAGTGTTTTCGCGAGGTCTATTTCGACGGCGGCAACGTCCGGCTGCGCGCGCAGGAGCTGCTGACGCGGGGCGTGCGGAGCGCAGAAGTGCGGAGCTTCCTCGAGTTTTTCGCCGGGGGCCGGCGCGGCATCGCGCGCGCCCGCCGGGTCTGGTCGACGGAGCAGGAGGGCGGAGAACCCGCGGCCTGAACACGCGGCGGTTGAAATTCGCCCCCAGGGCTGCTAATTGTCTGGCATGGCTGACTTCCCCCAGCACCTGCTCGCCGTCACCTGCGGAGATCCCGCCGGCGTCGGACCGGAGGTCATCGCCGCGTGGTTGCAGGCGAACCCGGCGGAGGCGCCCGCGACGGCCGTGATCGGGCCGGAGCGCTGGCTCGAAACCCTGCCCGACGCGGGCCGGAAGATTCCCGTCAGCCTGGAGGCATTCGCGGCCGAGCCGGGCCGACCGACGGGCGAGGGGGCCCTCGTGGCCTGGGCCGCGCTGGAGTGCGCGGCGGCCGGCACGAAGGCGGGCGAGTTCGCGGGCGTCGTCACCGGTCCGGTGCACAAGGCGGGGCTGGCGCGCATCGGCTATCCCTTTCCCGGCCAGACGGAATTCTTCGCGGCGCGCTGGGGCGGGGAGCCGACCATGGCGTTCTGCGGCGGCCGGCTGCGCGTGGTCCTGCTCTCCTGGCACGTGCCGTTGCGGGCGGTGCCGACCTGCCTGACCGCCGCTCATTTTGCGCGCACCGTGCAGGCGGCGGATGAGCTGGCCCGCACCGAGGGCGCCGCGACGCCGCGCCTCGCGGTGTGCGGACTCAACCCCCACGCCGGGGAGGGCGGGCTGCTCGGCGATGAGGAGGAGCGCATCATCAATCCGCTGCTGGCCGGGCTCCGGCCCCGTTACCCGGGTCTCACGGCCTGCGAGCCGGCCGACACGCTGTTCGCGCGCCAGCTGCGCGGCGAGTTCGACGTGGTCATCGCGCTTTATCACGACCAGGGGCTCGCGCCGCTCAAGGCGGTCGATTTCGACGAGGCGGTGAACGTCACGCTCGGCCTGCCGTTTGTGCGCACGAGCCCGGACCACGGCACCGGGTTCGGCATCGCCGGCCGGGGCACGGCCAGCCCGCGCAGCTTTACCAACGCCGTCGCGGTGGCGCGGCGTTTGCTCGCCTGGCGGGC
>CAZAFS010000592.1:0-2096 GCA_964484165.1 uncultured Opitutaceae bacterium
ATAATAACTGATGGTTATTTGAACAATTCAATAAGAATACGTTAAATACCGGGAAATTTTAAACGTCTTCTTGTATTGAAGAGTGCGTTCTGTGCATTTTGCCACAGACCAATCCGCGTCCGTCGAATGGCGGTCCGCGTAGTCATGACGGTTGAACCATATCAATCCTCGCCGTCAGGGGGAGATGCGCGATCCGCCATGACAGAGACAATTTCGCGACAAACCACCGTGGGTAACATGCGCGCTGATCCTGGCGGCCCGGCCCGGGTCTGGCCGGCATCGCCGCTTCACGAATGTTTTGAACGGCTGGTGGATCAGCAGCCATCGGCTCCCGCCGTCGTTTCCGACCACGGCACTCTCTCCTTTGCTGATCTGGACCAGAAGGCCAACGCCCTCGCTCACGGCCTGCTAGCGCACGGCGTGATGTTGGAGGAGCCGGTTGGCGTGCTGGCAGACCGTTCCGGCGCGCTGCCGGTGGCCTTTCTGGCCATCCTGAAGGCCGGCGGAGCCTATGTGCCGATGGGCGCCGACCTGCCGCCGAGGCGCCTCGCCGATATGGCGGTCCAAGCCGGCATGCGATGCCTGATCGTTCTGGATAACCTTGATCCGCCCGCCGAATTGCTCGCCGTCCTCGCAGCCAATGCCGGAACGCCTGAGCCGGCGATGCTCAGGCCGGACGAACTCGACCGGGACGGCCGCCCGCATCCCCGCCACCGACCAGGCAAATCGGGAAATCCGACCGATCTCGCCGCCATTCTCTTCACCTCGGGGTCCACGGGACGGCCCAAGGGGGTCCTGCTCCAGCACGATGCGTGCCTCAACATGGGGTACGGCCATATCAATGCCCAGAACATCACCCGCGACGACCGTGTCTTGCTCGCCGCGGCGCCGGGCTTCATCATGGGCTTCCGCGAGTTGTGCCTTCCTCTTCTGGCGGGCGCCGCGCTCGTCCCGGCGTCGCGCGCGCTGCTGGACGATCCCGTCGGGCTGCTCGCCGCCATGTCGCGCCATCGCGTGACCATCGCCCTGTTTACCCCGTCTTATTTGCGCCTCTTGCAAGGTGCCGTCCCGGCCGGGCTCCGTTGCCTCCTGACCGCCGGCGAGCGCCCCAATCCCGACGATGCGCGGACCTACGCACGGAAGCTGGACTACTGGAATATCCAGGGCGCGACCGAGGTGTGCGGAACGATCTGCATGACGCTGGTGGATCCGGACGGCAACGGACCTCTGCCCAGCGGGCGACCTTTCAGCAACACGTCGGTCTACCTGCTGAACGGCGAGGGCGAGGAGGTCCCCGCCGGAGCGGTCGGGGAAATTCATGTCGTGGGCGTGGGCGTCGCCCGCGGCTATCTCAACGAACCCGAACTGACCGCCGACCGTTTCGTCGACACCCCCTACGGGCGCGCCTATCGCTCCGCCGACATGGGACGCTGGAATGCTGACGGACAGCTTGAATCCGTTGGTCGCGCCGATGACCTCGTCAAGGTTTCCGGACAATCGGTGTCGTTGGGAGAGATCGAACAGACGCTGTCGCGGCACGCCACGGTACGCCTCGCCGCCGCGATACAGCACGACGGGAAGTTGATTGCCTTCGTCGAGAGCCAGCAGCGGGACCCCGCCTCCCTCGAAGACACGTCCCTGGAGGACACCTCCCTGGAAGACACCTCCCTGGAAGACACCTCCCTGGAAGACACCTCCCTGGAAGACTGGCATCGCTTCCTGCGCAAGACTTTGCCCACCTACATGTTGCCGGTCCGGGTGACGACCCTGGCCAAAATGCCGGTCAATTTCAGCGGCAAAGTGGACCGGAAGGTACTGGCCACCTTGGCGGCCCAGGCGTCGCGAACCCGGCAGGGGGCCGACCATGGCGGCCCGCCGCGGGGCCAGGTGGAACAGCATATCGCCGAAGTCTGGGAAGACTGCCTTGGTGTGCGGTCCGTCCAGCGAGACGACAACTATTTCGCCATGGGCGGCACGAGTCTTCTGGCTATCGCGATCAGCGCTCGCCTGCAGTCCCTTGGCTATGCGGTGCCAGCGCAGACCATCCTGGTCGCCACGACGGTTGCCAGTCTGGCCAACAGAATCGCCTTGCTGAC
>CAZAFS010000593.1:0-2094 GCA_964484165.1 uncultured Opitutaceae bacterium
GCTTCTTGAAGTTGGGGTCAACCTGCGAACGTCCCCAATACAGGTTCTTGCAGGTCTCCAGCGCGTAGGGTTCAAGGCAAAGGCCGCCGGCATGCAGCCGGGTGAGCTGCTCGAACCCTGAGGGCGTCAGGTAGGCGCCCCGCCAGGTGAAGGTGAGGACCTGGCCGCACTTTTCCGCCAGGGTCATCTTCGCCAACTTTGCTGCGACAAAACTATCTCTTTCTTTCGACATGGTTATTGATGGTCAAGGTTTGGTTCCTGATGTGTCTTTTTCGAAATCGCGTGAGTTCAAGTCCGCCGGAGCTGGCGGTTCCCGATAAGATGGGGTTCGTGGGAAAACATCTCGGCAGGAGAACGGATCAGGAAATGCCAGCGGGGAAGGCCGGGTTTAGGGAGTGTGGAACGGCGGGAGCGTTTTCACAGAGGCCGATCGCGCTAACTATAGACCAACGAAGCCGGCGCCCCGCGCCCGCAAATTGTCGGGCGGGGTCACCCGACCCCGCCATCAAGCCGCCGATCCCTGCCGGCGGCAGGATACTGGCGTAAAGCCCTACCTATAAAGTTCTTCGGCGTCACAGTCCCGGAATAAAAGATCCAAGGGGAGAAACCGTCGGCCGTCGGCAGGCGCAGAAAAGGCGGGACGGAAACCGACGTAGACGTTCTGGTTGGCCGGGCCGCGGAGCGACTGGCCGAAGCCGCCGCCGGCGCCGGTGCGCGCTTGGCCGGCGAGGGTGCGGACGGCGGAGCACGGGGAACGGCGCGCCGCACAAAACGCCGCAGGCAGGGTTTCGAGATCGCCACGGGGCAGACGACGGACACAAGGCAGAACGGTTTGGCATGAAAACGATCGAACGAAACGGGACCGCGACGCCGAAGGATGACATCGGTGCGGAGGCGCTTGACCACGGCAGGTCAAAACCGCTCCCGGCGTTCGCGCCACGACGTCAGGACTCCAACTTTAGACCCGCTTGGTGGCAAGTGCCTGCGCTCCCGCCGGCCCTCACGCCAGCTCGATCTGCACCTTGACGCTGCCCGGCTTCATATTGCTGGCGTAGTCAAACGCTGCGACGGAATCCGCGAAGGCGAAGTGGTCGGTGATGAGCGGGCGCACGTTGAGCTTGCCGCTGCCCATCAAGGCGAGGGCGCGGGGATAGACGTGGGCGTAGCGGAAGATGGTCTCGATCCGCGCCTCCTTCACCTGGGCCGCCACGATGTCGAAGGGCACCGGCGCCCCCGGCATGCCGATGAAGACCGCGCAGCCGCCGGGGCACAGCGCATCGATCGCCTGGGCGGCGGCCGAGGGAACGCCGGAGGCTTCAAAGGCGACATCGGCGCCCCAACCGCCGGTCGCCGCGCGCACCACCGCGGCGGGATTCTGCCCGCGGACGTCGATCGGGGTGATCGGCCCGAGCGTGGCGGCGAGGGCGAGCTTGGCCGGCTGCACGTCGGTGATGAATACCCGGCTGCAGCCGCCGGCCAGGGCGGCCAGGGCGGTGAGCGTGCCGATCGGGCCGGCGCCGAGCACGACCCCCACGTCGCCGGGTTTCAAGCGGGCCTTGTTGACGGCGTGCAGGCCGACCGCCAGCGGCTCGACCATCGCTCCCTCGCCGAAACTGACGTTGTCGGGCAGCTTGAAGGTGAACGCCTCGGGGTGCACCACCGTGGGGCGCAGGCAGCCGTGCACGGGCGGCGTCGCCCAGAAGCGCACCGCCGGATCGAGGTTGTAGAGGCCGAGACGGGTGGGGCGGCTGTTCGGATCGGGGATCCCGGGCTCCATGCATACGCGGTCGCCCGGGCGCAGCGTGGTCACCGCGGCGCCGGTTTCCTCCACGACGCCGGCGGCCTCGTGGCCAAGCACCAGCGGCGCGCGCACCACGAAGGGCCCGATGGCGCCATGCTGGTAGTAATGCACGTCGCTGCCGCAGATGCCGACCGAGTGGATGCGGATGCGCACGTCGTGCGCACCGAGCGGTTCGTCGATCACGATATCCCGCAGGCGAAGCAACCGGGTCTTCTCCAAAACGAGGGCCTGCATGGCGGCGTCAGGCAATGCGCGCGGACAATCCGAGACAAGCCCGATCTCGGCGTCCGGAC
>CAZAFS010000594.1:0-2079 GCA_964484165.1 uncultured Opitutaceae bacterium
GTCTGGTCGAGCGCCACCGCGGTGAGCCGCAGCACGCCGCCGGGGCCGAGCACCGGATCGCGGATCTCGTACAACATCTCGCCGGGGCGGTACCGCGCGACCACGCCGACCGCCGCGTCGAGCCAAGCCGCCGCGCCGCCGGCCCGCACGCCGAACCGCAGGTTGCCGCCGCGGCCCGGCAGGTAGAGCGAGAACTCCGGCCGGTCGCCGGCGTCGACCCGGAAGGCGGTGTTGCCGCCGTACAGCGGGCGGTTGAAATACTCGGCGCCGTTGGCGATGACAAAATCCGGCCCGTCGGGCGTATAGCGCAGCGGCCGCGCGATGTTGTTTACGAGGTTGGGCTCCAACCGCTGCGCTTCCGGCGCCTGCGCGGCCGCCTGTCGCATCCCAAGCACCAGCGCCCACGCCAGCGCAGCGACGGAGACCTCGAATCGCCGGCGCGAAGTCATTGGAACACGAACCGCACCGCGCCGTGATGCACACCGGTCACGGTGCGGGTCTGCGATTCGGGGCCGATCGCCTCCGGCAGCGTGAACTTGCTGCCCATCGCCGGAATGACATCGAGGAACGCGAGGCCGGTCGCGGGCAGATTCAGCACGGGCCGGTCCCGGCCGTCGTTCGGCCGGTAGATGCCGAGGAAGCCGCCGTCCGCGCCGTTCTCGACCGTGAGCGCGCCCTCGGCCGTGGCGAACACCGCCCACTTCCAGTCGCGGAAATAACCCTTGAACTCGGGATAGACCCAGCTCTCGCCCGGCGTGGTGTCGTTGTAGGAGTTTTGCCAGACGTCCAGCCGCGTGCCCAGCAGCCGGTTTTGCCACACGCGGTACGGCCCCCAGCCGAGCCAGCGGATGCCTTTCATGGCGGCCTCGGGATAGTCGAACTCCACGCCCAGCAGGTCGACCTCGCCGTCAAACGCGTAGTCGTAATCGAGCCGGGCGCGGCCGCCGCGCGAAATCCGCCAGCGCACCTGGCGCAGGGCGCCATCGTAATCCGCCTCGACGATCATGTCGGCGCCGTCGGCGTGCGCTGCCAGGCGGGTGAGCCGGCTCGGTCCGGCCACGTCCTCGAAGTCCCGCACCTTGCGCTTGAACGCGAGGAAGCGCGGGCCGTTTGCCAGGGAAACCGTCCGCCCGCCGCGGCGGATGCCGGCGAGCCGGCCGTCGCCTTTGTCGAAACGGAATTCATCGCCGCCGAGCCGGACCACCAGGAACCCCTGGTCGTCGCGCACGTCGCCCGCCGGCGGGCCGCCGCCCGCCACGGCGACGACCGGCGCCGCCGCCGCCACGCGATGCAGCGGCCACGACCACGTCCAGAGTTCATCGCCGGCGGCGTTTTTCGCGGTGAGATAAAGCACGTGCGGTCCCGACAGCGCGTCGCCCCGCCACGCGGCGGGCAATGGCAGGGTGAGCCGGCCCGTGCCGTGCGGCGGCACCGCCGGCCCCCGGACCACGCCCGACGCGAGCACCGACCGCCCCGCCGGATCCGCGGCGGACGGCAGTCGCACCAAGCTCCACGCGAACGAGCACTCGTCCAGGTTGGTGAAATCGTAGCGGTTCTCCACGGCCAGCGTGCCCTCCCACTCCGCCGACAACACCGCCGGCGCGTCGATTTGCACGGGAGACCAGATCTGCTTCACCGTGTAGAAGCTGCCTTCGCGCTCGTGGTGCGGGCCAAGGACGCCATCGGGCGCGTCGCTGCCCGACACGTCGACGCGCCCGTTCTGGTCGGTCCGCACCACGCCCTCGTCGGCGAAGACCCAGAAGAAGCCGCCGGCGCAGGTCGGACTCCGGCCCATCACCTTCCAGTAGTCGGCGAAGCCGGCGCCGATGCCGCCGTCATAGAGGCCGTGCAGGAACTCGGTCGACATGAAGATATCCGGGCCGGCGGCGAGCTTCGCCATCAGTTCATAGTTGGGATAATGCTTGGTGTTCACGCCGCTGAACAGCGCCCACGGGTGCAGGACCGCGCGCTGCTGCGAATCCCATTTCGCGAACTCGCCGTCGTTGGCGGTATTCCAGCCGCCCTCGTTGCCGTTGTCCCAGAAAAGGACGCTCGGATGGTTCACGTCGCGGCGGACCA
>CAZAFS010000595.1:0-2077 GCA_964484165.1 uncultured Opitutaceae bacterium
TCCACACCGAGATCAGCGTGTCGCCGGAAGACGACGTGGAGTTGCGGCGCATCACGATCACCAATCGTTCCTCCGCGGCGCGGGTGATTGAACTGACGAGTTACGCGGAGGTGGTGCTCGCGATGCCGGCGGCGGACGCGGCGCATCCCGCTTTCAGCAATCTCTTCGTGCAAACGGAATTCGCGCGAAACTCGTCCGCCCTGCTCTGCACCCGCCGGGCCCGGGCCCCGGAAGAGAAGCCGCCGTGGTTGCTGCATCTGATGGTCGGGCCAGGGGGAGAACCGGGGGAAATCTCCTGCGAAACCGATCGCGGCCGGTTTATCGGACGCGGCGGAACCCTGGCCAACCCCGCCGCGATGCAGAGCCTTTCGCCCTTGTCCAACACCGTCGGTTCCGTGCTTGATCCCATCGTCTCGCTGCGGCGCCCGGTCGCTTTGCCGCCCCATGCCACCGTCATCATCGACCTGGTCTGGGGCGTGACCGACAGCCGGGAAGCCGCGCTGGCGCAGGTGGAAAAATACCAAAGCTCCCGCATGGCGGACCGCGCCTTCGATCTGGCGTGGACCCACAGCCAGGTGACCTTGCGCCATCTCAATGCCACGGAGGGGGAGGCCCAACTCTACGGCCGGCTGGCCAGCGCGTTGATTTATGCCGACCCCGCCCGCCGGGCCAGCCCCGGCGTGTTGCGCAACAACCGCCGCGGCCAAAGCGGCCTTTGGAGTTATGGCATTTCGGGCGACGCGCCGCTCGTCCTGCTCCGCATCAGCGACCCGGAGAAGATCGAGATCGTGCGGCAACTGATCCAGGCGCACTCCTACTGGCGCAGGAAGGGGCTGACGGTCGAACTGGTCATCTTGAACGAGGACGTTTCGGTTTACCGCCAGTCCCTGCACGAGCAAATCATCCGCCTGATTGCCTCGGGCCTTGAAGCGCAAATGCTGGACAAGCCGGGTGGCATCTTCGTCCGGCGCCTCGAACAAATCCCCACCGACGATCGCGGGCTGCTGCAAGCCGTGGCGCGGATCGTCCTGGACGATGAAAATGGCACCCTGGCGGAGCAATTGGAGCGGCGCGGCATTTTGGAGCCGCCGGTCCCGGCCCTGCGGCCCACCCGCTCCCAGTCCGCCGATTTGCCCGCGCCGCTGCCGCCCCGCGAATTGATCTTCCCGAACGGCCTCGGCGGCTTCACCCGCGACGGGCACGAGTATGTCATCACCCTCCTGGCCGGGCAGGTGACCCCGGCTCCCTGGGTCAATGTGCTCGCCAATCCGTCGTTTGGCACGGTCGTTTCGGAAAGCGGCGGCGCCTATACCTGGGGGGAGAACGCCCATGAATTCCGCTTGACGCCCTGGAGCGACGATGCCGTCCAGGACAACACCGGGGAGGCCCTGTACCTTCGCGACGAGCAGACCGGACAGTTCTGGTCGCCGACGCCTCTGCCCGCGCGGGGCGCGACGCCCTATGTCATCCGCCATGGCTTCGGCTACACCGTCTTTGAGCACACCGAGCATGGCATCGCCTGCGAGTTGTGGATCTATGTGGCGATGGACGCGCCGGTGAAGTTCACGGTCGTGAAACTGCGCAACGTCTCGGGGCGGCCGCGCCGCGTGTCGGTCACCGGCTACTGGGAATGGGTGCTGGGCGACCTGCGGCAGAAAAGCCTGCTGCACGTGCAAACCGAAGTGGACCTCAAGACCGGCGCGTTGCTGGCGCGCAACCCCAACAACACCGAGTTTCCCGAGCGCCTCGCGTTCATCGATGTCAACGAGGGGCCGCGCACCCTCACCGGGGATCGCAAGGAATTTCTGGGCCGGAACGGCAGCCTGGCGCAACCGGCGGCGCTGAAACGCGCGCGCCTTTCGGGCAACGTCGGCGCGGGGCTGGATCCTTGCGGCGCGATGCAGGTCGTCTTCGATCTGTCGGAGGGGCAGGAACGGGAAACGAGTTTCCGCCTCGGGGTCGGTCCGAACGCGGGGGACGTGCAGAACCTGATCCGGCGTTTCCGCCGGGCCGATGCCAGCCGCAGCGCGCTCGAAGGGGTCTGGGCCTATTGGAATCGAACCCTCGGCGCGGTGAA
>CAZAFS010000596.1:0-2070 GCA_964484165.1 uncultured Opitutaceae bacterium
TATAGCGGTAGGTTCTGAACCAGAGGGTGGTGAACCACCGGTCGGCGCCGCCATCAGGAAGAAACACATCGCTGGCGCCGACCATCTGGCGGCCGGCAATCTCGCTGCGGTTGCCTTTTCCCCCGTTCTGGTCGACGAGGGCCTCACTGTAGATCAGGCGGACCGTGCTGCCCTTTCCTCCGCTGAGCCGCAGCTGCGGAAAGGCGTTGGTTTCGAAGGACTGGTCGAACAGGATAACCGCCTTGGCATGGGCCGGGACGGTCAGCGGCGCCCGGCCGAGCAGAAACGCCGGATCGACGTCGATGCCCTGCGCGCTCCGGACGGTGGCGATCCGCTGCGCCCGCTCCTCCATGAACGGGATGGTCCGCGGAACCAGCCACCAAGTGACCTCCGTCCCCACGCCGTACGGAAAGCCCGCCGCGATCCTCTGCGGCTGCAGCCACGCCGCATCGTCAAACCCCGGCTCCTGCCAGCCCCAGGGATAGGCGTTGCCGTCGACCCTGTCACCCGGACCCACGATCATGTACTGCTCGATTGGCCCGGGGACCACCGCGGACGGAGCGTACGCCTCGTCCTTGAGCACCTTCCATGTGCCATTGGTGTTGAGCGCCCGTTCGGCCGGCGAGTCGCCGGCCACGATCAGTCCGGTTCGCAGACTGACCTGGGCCCCCGGTCTCAGCACACCGAAATTCCAGACGACGACGGCCACCACGTTTTTCCCCGGCTTGAGCCATGGGGCGATATCCACGGTTTCGAAACGCCAGTGAAAAAGATCCCCGCGAGCAGGCCCGAAACAGACCGGGGTGCCGTTCACAAACATCCGATAGCGGTTGTCCGCCGAGACATGGACGACGAAATGGGCGGGGGTTTCGTCCAGGTTGAAGGACTTGCGGAAATGGAAGACCCCGTAGTCGTTGGGCGACGCCGTCGGGTGGGCGATCCACGAAGCGGGCCAGGCTTTCTTCAGCAGATCGGGATTGATCGGCGGGGCAGGATCATCCGCGCGGGCGCAAGGCACCACCACGCAGAGCAGGAGCAGGAAGATGGGGCGCTTCATGGAGGCAGGGCGCGACGCTAGTCGATGCCCGGGACTGGAGGCAATGGATTCCGCCCGGGCCTCCTCCATGCCTCCGCCGGAGACCCGGGCCGCCGGTGCGCGACCTCCGGCGATCACCCGGCGTTCAGCACCAAATCCGCCCGCCGGACTTCCTTCACCGGCCAGCGGGTGACGGTCAGGCCCTTGGCCGAGCGGTTGCTCACCGGCACGCGGGCGAGTTCGAAGTCAAACTCGCGAACCCGGGCGCGGCTGCGGCCGTCGAGCGAAATGTGCAGCGTCGGTGCGAGGGCCTTCTCGTTCGGGCTGACCTCGAGGTACACCACCCGGGAACCCGGGGATTTCACCAGGGGATAAAGCTTATCCCGCGTCACACCGCCGATGCGGAACTTCTTGGCGAAGGCCTTGCCCGTGGCCTTGTCCTGGTAGACCATGGTGTAGATGTGGGGATCGCCATCCTTCGGCAGCACCGCGCAATGGAGGATGCCGGGACCCATGAAGACCTTGTCCCCCACTCGCGCGACCTTCATCGAACCGTCGGCCATGATGGCGAGCGCGTCGTCGAGCACGCTGCATTCCGCCACGAACTCGTGGTTGCGCCAGTTGAGGCCGATGAACCCCTCCTCGCGGTTGACGTAGAGGCGCTGGTTGGCCGAGACCACCTCGGCGGCGCTGATCTGCTCGATTTCGTCGTACTGGGTGCGGCGCTTGAGACCCTTGCCGTACTTTTCGGCCAGCGTCTCGAACCACCGGATCGCATACGGCGTGAGATTGCGCAGCTCTTGCTTCGCCTCCTTGATGCCCTCCTCGATCTTCGCGATCTGCTCGTCGGCCTGGAACCGGTTGAAGGCCGAGATGCGCTTGATCCTGATCTCGGTCAGCCGGACGAGGTCGTCATCCGCCACCGGCCGGCGGAGCTGCTTGAGAAACGGCCGCAGACCCTCGCGGATCTCGGCCAGCACGCTCTCCCAGGTCCGGGATTTCTCGATGCGGCGGTAGATGCGCTCCTCGATGAA
>CAZAFS010000597.1:0-2069 GCA_964484165.1 uncultured Opitutaceae bacterium
CCCGGACATGAGATTTGAGCTGCTGGTGCTGCGACTTAAATAGACGCACGATCCTTGGGAACTGCGTAGCAGTTGATCGTGCGTCCGCGATTTCGCCCCGTGTCCGCGCCGACCCTCCGGGTTCGTGCCGCCTTCCCCCGTTCCCGCTCTGGCTTCCCTCCAATCCGTATTTTCACTAACATTTCAACTCTTACTGTCATGCAACCCGCCCCCGTCACGAAATACCGGCCATTCCCGCCGGTTGTCCTGCCCGACCGCCACTGGCCCACCCGGACCATCAGCCGCGCCCCCATCTGGTGCAGCGTCGATCTCCGCGATGGCAACCAGGCCCTCGCCATCCCCATGGATGTGGAGGAGAAGCTCGAGTTCTTCGAGCTGCTGGTGCGGATCGGATTCAAGGAGATCGAGGTCGGGTTCCCGTCGGCCTCCCAGATCGAATTCGACTTCACCCGTCGGCTGATCGAGGAGAAACGCATCCCCGACGGGGTGGCTATCCAGGTCCTCTGCCAGTGCCGCGAGGATCTCATCACCCGCACGGTCGAGGCGGTCTCGGGCGCGCGGGACGTCATCTTTCACCTCTACAACTCGACCTCGCCCGCGCAGCGCCGCTACGTCTTCGGGGCCGACCAGCCCGCGATCGTCAAGATCGCCACCGACGCCGTCGGCCTGATGAAGCGCCTGACCCGCCCGCTCGTCGCCGCCGGCACCCGCCTGCGCCTCGAGTATTCCCCGGAGAGCTTCACCAGCACCGAGCTCGAGTTCGCGCTCCAGATCTGCGAGGCCGTCACCGATGTCTGGCAGCCAACTCCCGAGGACAAGATCATCCTCAACCTGCCGGCCACGGTGGAGTACGCCACGCCCAACGTGCACGCCGACCAGATCGAGTGGATGTGCACCCATCTCACCCGCCGCGACCGCACGATCGTCTCGCTGCACACGCACAACGACCGCGGCACCGGCGTCGCCGCCACCGAGCTCGGCCTGCTGGCCGGCGCCGACCGGGTCGAGGGCACGCTCTTCGGCAACGGCGAGCGCACCGGCAACCTCGACATCGTCACGGTGGCCCTGAACCTCTACACGCACGGCCTCCACCCCGGCTTGGACTTCAGCGATATCAACGCCATCCGCGATGTGTACGAGCGCTGCACGCGCATGGAAGTGCCGCCGCGCCACCCGTACGCCGGCGAACTCGTCTTCACCGCGTTCAGCGGCTCGCACCAGGATGCCATCAAGAAATCCTGGGCGGCGCAGCCGCCCGGCCAGCCCTGGGACGTGCTCTACATCCCGATCGACCCGGCGGACATCGGCCGCACCTACCGGGCCATCATCCGCATCAACAGCCAGTCGGGCAAGGGCGGCGTCGCGTACGTGATGGACAAGGAGTTCGGCTTCGAGCTGCCCAAGGCCATGCACAAGGAGTTCGGCCGGGTGATCAACGACCTCGCCGACGAAAAGAAGACGGAGATCACGCCGCAGGAGATTCACGACGTGTTCCTGCGCGAATTCACCAACCGCGAGCAGCCGGTGAAGCTCGAGCATTTCCGCACCACCGAGCGCGACAGCCAGGTCAAGTGCGAGGCCACGGTCAAATTCGACGGCAAGGCCAGCAAGCTCACCGGTGCCGGCAACGGCCCGATCGACGCCTTCGTCAACGCCCTCGGCACCGCGGGTCTGCCGCCCTTCGAACTGCTGGCTTACTCCGAGCACTCGCTCGGCAAGGGTGCGGAGGCGCGCGCCGTCTCGTACATCCAGATCAAAACGCCGCGCGGCCTCACCTTCTTCGGGGCGGGCATCGACACCAACATCGAACTCGCCTCGATCAAGGCCCTGGTCAGCGCCCTCAACCGCTCGCTGGCGAAACGCTGAGCGTCGAAGCCGAAGGGCTGTAGGGCGGCATCGCCGAATGCCGCCGCTGACACGAGAGCGGCGGGGTTCGGCGACCCCGCCCTACAATTCTTGCCGGTGCGAGCCTCCCGCGCCGCGGCAGAATGAAGTTTCCTCCCGCCGCCGCCGGCGTACACTGCGCCATCATGATTATCGGACTACCCAAAGAGATCAAACAGCAGGAG
>CAZAFS010000598.1:0-2068 GCA_964484165.1 uncultured Opitutaceae bacterium
GCCGCCTGGGCCCTCCGCCACGCGCTGGCCGGAACCGGCGTCGAGCTGCGCGACGTGCGCATCACCAGCCTGGGGCTGCACCACGCCACCGCGGGTCCGCTGGACCTCGCGTGGCGCGGCCAGCAATTGCACCTGGACTCCGTCACGATCGACCGCCCGGACCTGTTCTCGTCCTCCCTGGGGCGGGTCGTCGTCCAGGGGCTCACGCTCGAGCTGGATCTGGCCTGCCTGCCGCCGCCGGCGGCCGCCACGGTTTCGTCCCCGCCCACCTTGCCCCGGTTTGACGACCTCGCGATCGCCGGGCGGCTGGTCTTGCACGCGCCCGGCGCCGAGGCGCCCGTCGCGTTTGCGTTTACGGCGCGGCCCGACGGCGCGGGCAGCCTCGTGCGGGCCACCGCCGACCTGGCCGGGCCGTCGTTTCACGCCCATGGGGAAGTGGACTACGATCTCACCCGATCGACCGGCAGCTTCCGGCTGGGGGAATCCCAGGTGGACCTGGCGGGCAGCCGGGGCTGGCTGGAGCCCCTGTTGCCGGCGGCGATGTCCGGTTGGCAGCTCGCGGGGACCGTGCGCCTCTCGGCGAGCGGACAATTCGCGCCCGGTCGGATGGACGGGCAGATGGAGCTGCACTGGCGCAATGGAGCGGTGAAGGCCGTGGAGCAGCATCTGAGTTTTGCCGGCATCCAGGCGGACATCGTGTTGAGCGACCTGGCCAACCTGGCCACGCCTCCGGGCCAGAAATTCTCGATGGAGGCGGCGCACGTCGGCGACCTCACGCTTCAAAACCTCGCGGTCCGGTTCCAGGCGCACGGCGTTCACCGTCTGCAGGTCGAAGCCGCCGAAGGCGTCGCCCTGGGCGGCGCGGTTTCGACCGAACCATTCGAGTTCGATCCGGCGGTGATCGACTACGGTCTGACGCTGCGTTTCGCCGGGGTGCGGGTGGCGGATGTCATGGCGCTCTTCCCGTCGGCCCGCGCCACGGCCACGGGGGTGGCGGAAGGCCAGGTTCTCCTGCACTACGGGGCGCGCGGCCTCAGTTTCGGCCGGGGCTGGCTCACCCTGCGCGCCGGCACCACCGGCACGCTGCAGCTGGACGAACCCGGCCTGCTGACGGCCGGCCTGGCGCCCGGGAGCATGGCGTATCCGACGCTGAAAGCCGTGGAGACCGGTCTGCTCAACCTGCAGGTGGACGCCTTGCGGGCGGAGATCTATCCCCCCGACGCGCCCCCGGGACGATCCGTGCAGATTCACATCGAAGGCCGGCCGCTGGATCCAACCATCAAGGCGCCGGTCACTTTTGACGTGAATGTGAACGGGCCGGTCGAAAAGCTGATCCAGTGGGGTCTTGACTCGCGGATGAATTTCGCGCCGAAGTGATATCCGGAGTCCGCGGCGTGAAACCCGGTTTCACCACCGCGGTCTATCACGAAGGAACCCACCTGTCATGAATTCCCGCCTTTGCGCGCTCTGCGCCCTGTCGATGCTGTGGGCCGGCTGCCTGAATGTGACCACCGCCCCGATCGAAGTGAAGCCGATCCACGTCACCGTCGACGTCAACGTCAAGGTGGACCGGGCGCTGGACGACTTCTTTGGCAACCTCGACAAGCAATCCACGACCCTGGCAACCAAGCCGTGACCGCCTTCACGCCATGAAAAAGCACCTTGTCCGCTGGCTGATCATACTCTGTGCCGTCGGCGCCACGCTGATGGCCGACGAAAAGGCCGACATCGCACGACGGATGACGGAACGCCTGCCCCAGATTGACGCGCTCAAGGAACGGCAGGTGGTCGGAGAAAACAACCGCGGTCTGCTGGAGGCCCGGGGCCAGGCCACCAGCGCCGACCGGCAGATCGTCGGGGCGGAGAACCAGGATCGCGGCGCCGTTTATGCGATCATCGCCCGGGAGACCGGCAGCACGCCGGAGGCGGTGGGCCGGTTGCGGGCCCGGAAGATCGCCGAGAACAGCAAAGCCGGGGTCTGGTTGCAGGACGAAGGCGGACGCTGGTATCGGAAATAGGTTCCCGGCGGCGCGGGCGGAGCCCGCGGGCTGGGGTCTAAGGTTTAAGG
>CAZAFS010000599.1:0-2061 GCA_964484165.1 uncultured Opitutaceae bacterium
CGATCCGCGCCGCCACGATCATCTGGGCGGCGGGAATCGCGGCGCATCCGCTCACTCGCACGCTGGGCGTGGAAACCGATCGCGCCGGCCGCCTCAAGGTGGCGCCCGACCTCAGCCTGCCGGGGCATCCGGAGGTGTTCGCGCTGGGCGACCTCGTGACCCTCGTCGACCGCCGCGGCGTGCCCGTGCCGGGAATCGCTCCGGCCGCGATGCAGATGGGCGCGTTTGCCGCCCGGCTCATCGCCGTCGAAGTCCGCGCCGGCTGCGCCGGCGGGCCCCGGGCCCGCCCGGCGTTTGCTTACCGGGATAAGGGCATCATGGCCACGATCGGACGCTCCGCGGCGGTGGCGCAAATCGGACGGTTCAAGTTCAGCGGGTGGCCCGCTTGGGCCGCCTGGCTCGGCGTGCATCTGATCGTTCTCGTCGGCTTCCGCAACAAGATCTCAGTGTTCTTCCAGTGGGTCTACTCCTACTGGACGTACCAACGCGGCGCCCGTCTCATCACCGGGATCGAGGACGCCGCCGGATCCGGACGCGACCCACCGTAGAATGCGATCCCCGGTCGCGAGCGACTTTCTTCTCCGACGGCGCCGCCGGGGCGGCCGCCTCACTGGAGCCGGCGCACGCGCAGCCAGACGCCCTTTTCCAGCAGGTAGAGCTTCCAGCCGCCGAGTTTGGAGGACCGGATTTCAACCTCGGGGTTCTGCATGGCGGGCACCCAATAATTGTCGGTAGGGTTGCTCTGCACCCAAACCTGGCCGTTTCCGAGGCGGAAGACCGTCGCGCCCGACCAGCCGTGGAACTCGCCGACGATCCGGGTGCGGATGACGGTCGCGCTCTCCTCCGCCGGCAGGCCGGCCTGGGTCGCCGCCTTCTTCTGCTCCGCCGCCTGGAGTTCCTGCTTCACCTCGGCCCGGACCTCCTGCTTCACCTCGGCCCGGACCTGCTCGCGGACCTCCTGTTTGGCTTCTTCGCGGATCGCCTGCCGCGCCGCCTCGCTCACCGGCGCGGCACCCGGATGGAGGTACCGCTCCGCGAACCGGTTGAGCGCGGTCTGCTGTTCCGGGGTCAGGTGGTCGAGGCCCGCCGCGCGGCGCTCCGCCGGCGTGAGCTGCTCCCAAAATCCGGTCTGCGCGGCCGCCGGTCCGGCGAGCAGGGCCAACGCGAGAAAAAGTGTCGGGAATCTAGCCATGCCGGCACCATGGCAACGCAGCGGGAGCCGCTCAACTCTTTCCCGCGCGCCGGGCCCGCGCCGGATTCTGCCGGAAATTGCGTCGTTGCCTCGCGCCCGGCGTTTCCGCAAAGTCGCCGGTTTATCCATGACCGACGAGAATTCCTCCCCGGCCCCGGCAGCGAGCGACTTTGTCCGCGACCTTGTCGCGCAGCACGTGGCGGAGAAACGCTACGCCCAGATTGTGACCCGCTTCCCGCCGGAGCCCAACGGTTACCTGCACATCGGCCACGCCAAGTCGATCTGCCTCAACTTCGGCCTCGCCCGCGAAAACGGCGGCCGGTGCAACCTGCGGTTTGACGACACCAACCCGACCAAGGAGGACATCGAGTACGTCGAGTCGATCCGCGCCGATGTGCAGTGGCTGATCGCGGACTGGGCCGACCAGTGCCTCGGCCTCAAGGCGAAGGGCGCGACGCCGGAAGCCGGCGTCGTCAACGGAAAACCCGATTACCACCTGGGGCCCGTCGACACCGCCGACGCCGAGGCCGAGCCGTTCTTCACCAGCGATTATTTCGACCAGCTTTACGAGTACGCGCTCGCGCTCATTCGCCAGGGCCGGGCCTACGTCTGCGACCTCAGCGCCGAGGCCATCGAGACGTACCGGGGCCCGCCGGACAAACCGGGCCGGGACAGCCCGTACCGCCAGCGCTCGGTCGCCGAGAACCTCGACCTGTTCCAGCGCATGAAGGTGGGCATGTTTCCCGACGGCGCGCGCACGCTGCGGGCGAAGATCGACATGGCCTCGCCCAACATCTGGCTGCGCGATCCGGTCCTCTACCGCATCCGCCACGCCGAGCACCACCACACCGGCAACATCTGGTGCCTCT
>CAZAFS010000600.1:0-2057 GCA_964484165.1 uncultured Opitutaceae bacterium
CGGCGGCGCCTGCCGCCAGCCCTTTAGGCTCGCCCCCGCCGCATCCACCCGGCTGAGTTCCGCCATGGCCGAGTGTGAGTCAACCGGGAAACCGGCAACGGCGCCCGACCCCGAACGCGGCCGACTGCTGAGCGCGACAGTGGTGATCGGCATGTTCGTCGTGTGTCTGATCCGGCTGGCGGGCTTTGTTCAGGCCAACGCGGTGGACCTCTTGTTCCTGGACCAATGGGACCACATGGTGCCGACGTTTGAGGACCGCGGCCCATGGAGCTGCTTTTTCTGGCAGCACGGGCCACACCGCCAAGGTCTGGGGGGATTGATCGACTGGTATCTATATCGGGCCACCGGCTGGAACGTCCGCGCGGAAGCCTGGGCCGCCGTCGTCGTGCTGGCCCTCGCGACGATCGTGGCGATCGCCCTCGCGGCAAAACTGCGCGGGCGCCTGTCGTGGACCGACGCCGCGTTTCCCCTGCTGCTCCTGAGCCCGATCCATTGGGAAACGATGACGTACACGCCGAACCTGGCGCATTCGATCCTGCCCCTTTTGTTCACCATGATGCTCGCGTACGCCTGGGGCCCGGCGAGCCCGGCCACCCGGACCATCGGAGTGGCCCTCGGCGGCACGCTTACCCTCTTCACCGGCTATGGCTCTTGCGGCATACCCGCGACCATCGGCCTGGCGCTCTTGCGGTGGCTGCGACCGGGCCGGGAGGAAACGCGCACGGATCGGCGACAGGCGTTGCTGATCCTGCTCGTTTTGAGCGTCGCGGCGGTCGTCTTTGCGGACGGGTACCATTGGGACCGGGGCACGCCAGGCTGGCGGTTTCCGGTGACAAACTGGTGGGATTACGGCCGGTTCGGAGCCTTGATGTTCACCAGCCTGCTCGGCTGGCGCGCGCTCTCACCCGCTTCGACGGCCGCCGGATCCGTGGTGTTCGGCTTGGTGTTGATCGCATTTCTCGCCGCGGCCGCCGCGATCTGGCGGCGGCACGCAACCGCTCGTTCGCGGGCAGTGTGGATTCTGACCGGCACCTCGCTGGTCTACGCGGCGCTGACCGCGGTCGGGCGGCTGCCGATCACCCTGCAGGCGGCCTTCATGTGGCGGTACATCACCCTGATGCTGCCGGCGGTCTGCGGTCTCGCCCTCGCCGCGGAAGGCTGGGCCCGAGCTCGGGGGGGCAGGCTCCGGCTGGGTGTGGCCGTTGGCTGGCTGGTGTTGGCCGGGGTGGTCTGGGGCAATTTCCAGCCGGAGGATTACGGGGCCGCGGTTGCGAAGGGGAAACGCCTCTGGATCAAAAGCTATCTGCAGACGCGGGACCTGAAAGCCGCCAACGAAGCATCGAATATCTCGGTCTATTCCCCTGCGCCGGAGTCGCCGGTCATTGCCGGGCGGCTTCGCTGGCTGGAGCAACGGCATCTGTCGTTTTTCCGGATGCCGCCCCACAAACCCTGAACGAGGCCGGCGGCGGATTCGCACGCGTGTGACCGGCCGCGCAAAACGGAAGCATCCGGCGATATCTGCGATTCGATGGCGACCGTGGTTCCCGCCACCCGCCGCCTTCGCATTCCTCCATGCCGCGATCGGGCGTCAGCCTGGCCCGGCCCGATTTTCGTGGAGCGGAAAGGCGGAGCGAGTCCGGTCGCATGCCGCCGTTCCGGGTCACAGTGGGCGCACGCGCCGGTGGCCGCGGAGCCGGGCCCGCAGCAACGCCACCGCCTTCCACAGCCCGAAGGCGACCCCGTACTTCCAGCGCACGAACCGCGAGCCGCGCGGGTTGAAGTGTTTCAGGAAAACCTGCTTGTTCGCATCGAAGATCGCGCGGGCCATGCGGTCATAATCCCTGGCCACGCTCAGGCCCTTGAGATGCGTGATCTCGACGCGGCCGTCGTAGACGATCCGATAACCGGCGCGGGCCACGCGAATGCACAGGTCGAGATCGTCGCCGTACATGAAGAACGTCTCGTCAAAGAGCCCCGCCTGCTCCAGCACCGCGCGCCGCGCCAGCATGAACGCCCCGTTGATCGCGCCGACGTCGTAGGTGCCGTTTTCGGACAGA
>CAZAFS010000601.1:0-2053 GCA_964484165.1 uncultured Opitutaceae bacterium
TACTGCCAGCTCCTGCGCCAGAGCATCGCCCGCCTCAAGGGCGACCGCACCGCCGCCGCCATCCGGGCCAGCGTCAAGCTCGACTTTGTGTTCATCGGCGAGGGCGAGCCCGCGGCCAACCGGCGCCCCTACGAGGACGGCTACACGGTCCTGCGCGACGCCGAACTGGCCGCCGGCGACTGCCCCAAGGTCCAGGCGCGCATCCCCTTCACCTACATCGGCGAGACGCGCCTGCGTCTCGATTTTTACCGCCGGCTCGCCCTGGCCGGCACGCCCGCCCAGCTCCGCGCCCTCGAGGCCGAGCTGCGCGACCGGTTCGGCCAGTTCGGGGACGAGGTCCGCGCCCTGTTGCTGGTGACCGAGATACGCCTGCGGGCGGAACAAAAGGGGATTCTGACCGTCGAAACCGAAGGCAACCGCCTCAAATGCCAGCGCAGTGCGCGGCCCGGCGGACGATTTATCATGATCGGAAAGAGGTTTCCCCGCTTGACCGCCCCCCGCCCGCTCCCAAGATTGCGCGAAATCGCCGCGTTCCTAAACAATTTGTCGGAATCATGATGTATCGTCGCGTCGCCGCCCTCAGCGCCTCGCTCCTGCTCGCCTCCGCCGCCCTCCTCCCCGCCCAGCAGAAGGCGCCGGCGGCGCCGGCACCGCTGAACGACGGACTCGACCTGCGGTTTGCCGACGGCATCGCGGCGATCGTGGAGGATAAGATCATCACGGTGGAGGACATCCGCCGCGAGATCAGCCCGCTGATCCCCGCCCTGCAGAAGGAGGCGCGCAACGAAAAGGAGTTCAACGACAAGCTCGCGGCCCTGCAGGACGACGTCATCCAGACGCTCATTGACCGCGTCCTGATCGTGAAGGAGTTCAACAAGCCCAAGGACGGCGACGAGGCCAACAAGCGCCAGGTGCCGGCCAGCGTCATCGATAACTACATTGCCGAGCAGCAGATCACCCAGTTTGACGGCGACCGCTCGAAGTTCCTCGCCTATCTCCGCTCGCAGGGCCTGACCCTCCGCGATTACCGCAAGCGGGTGGAGGACGACATCATTTACGACTACATGCGCCAGCAGCAGCGCAAATCCCAAAGCGTCGTCAGCCCGGTCAAGGTCGAGACCTACTACAAGGAGAACAAGGACCGCTTCTACCAGGAGGACTCGGCGCTCCTACGCGTCATCCAGTTCACGCGGACCAACAACGAGACGGACCCCCAACTGCAGGCCAAGGCCAACGACGTGCTGGCCAAGTTCCACACCGGGGAGACGTTCGCCGAGCTCGCCCGGCAATACAGCCAGGACACGCGTCGGTCCAAGGGCGGCGACTGGGGGTGGATCAAGCGCTCCGACATGCGCAAGGAATTTACCGACATCCTCTTCAACCTGAAAAAAGGCGACACCAGCCAGCCGATTCTCGTGCCCGAGGGCTGCTTTCTGCTCTACGTCGAGGACCGCAAATTCGCCGGCATCCAACCGCTCGACGACGTGCGCAACGAGATCGAGCGCATTCTCGCCCAGCAGATGACGCGGCAGTCGCAGGAACGCTGGCTCGAGCGGCTCCGCCGCAACGGCTACGTGAAGACGTTCTGAGGCCGAAGCGCCGGCGCGGCGCGCGACCGAAGACGCGATACGCAAGAGTGAAGATCGCTCGGACGGCGTCTCCGTCCCATCCTGCATCTTCGCTCTTTCCTTTTGATTCGGCGTGCCGGGATGGAGGCCTATTCCTGGCACGCTGATTTTCCTTTTCTTGGAAATTATTTCCAGAATCATGGCGCCGTGGACGACCGCGGCTCCTCCCCTTCCCTCCGCCTGCGCGATCTGGCCGTCGGCGAGCGCCCGCAGGAGCGCCTCGAGCGATTCGGCGCAGCCGCCCTGAGCGATACCGAGCTATTGGCCCTGCTTTTGCGCAGCGGCAGCCGGGGCATGGACGTGCTGGCGCTGGCCTCGCGGTTGATCGCCGAAGGCGGCTCGCTGGCCGGCCTCATCGCCTGGGCCGAGGCCGATTTCCGCCGTCTCAAGGGCATCGGCCGCGTGAAGGCGCTGCAGATGATGGC
>CAZAFS010000602.1:0-2051 GCA_964484165.1 uncultured Opitutaceae bacterium
GACGTAGGTCAACGGATTCAGGTGGGAAATGGTCCGCAGCCAGCCGGGCATGATGGCGGTGGGATAAATCGCGTTGCTCGCAAAAAACAGCGGCATGGTGAGCACCTGGCCGACGCCCATGAAGCGTTCGCGTGTCTTCACAATGCACGCGATGATGAGCGAAAACGTCGAGAACAGCGTCGCGGCCAGGACAACGATGATCAGCACATTCGCAAGCGCCAGCGGGCTCCAATTCAGCTTCACCCCGAGCAGCAGCGAGAGACCGTAAACGATGACCGCCTGCGAGAGAGTGCGGCAACCGGCGGAGAAGCCCTTGCCGAGCACCAGCGCCGCGCGCGGCGTGGGGCTGGCAAGGAATTTCTGCACAATGCCGAGATCGCGCTCCCAGATGACATTGATGCCGTAAAAGATGGCCACGAAGAGAACGCTTTGCGCCAGGATGCCGGGCGCAATGAAGTCCAGATAGGGAATGTTGCCCGTGTGCATCGCCCCGCTGCGCGAGAACACCTGCCCAAAGATGAGCAGCCACAGGGCGGGCTGAAGGGCGCGGGTGATGAGTTCCGTGAAGTCGTGGCGCAGTTTGCGCAACTCAAACTCGGTGATGACAAACGTCTTCTCGAGGAAGGCGGCTACCGGATGGATGAAAGTGGTGGTCATGGGGTGGGGGCTAGCCAAGGCGCCGGGCCGTGGCGCGTTCGGCGGATACGTCCCGGAAGGAGCCGCCGGCCTCAAGGGCGCTGCCGGCGTAGTGCACGAAGACGTCATTCAGCGTGTGGCCGGCGCCAAGCGCGGCCTCGAGTTCTTTGCACGTGCCCAGCGCCGTCACCCGGCCCAGGGCCATGATCGCGATTCGATCACAATAGCTCTCCGCCTCCTCCAGGTAATGGGTGGTGAAGAACAGGGTCGTGCCGTAGTTGGCCCGCAGATCAACGAGATGTTTCCAAACCGCGTCGCGCGCAATCGGGTCCAGCCCAACGGTCGGCTCATCGAGGAAGAGCACCCGCGGTCGATGCAGCGTGGACTGGGCGATTTCCAGGCGGCGGACCATGCCGCCGGAGTATTCGCTCACCAAGCGGCCGCCGTCGGCCGTCAGGCCCATGAACGCCAGGGCCTCCCGGATGCGCACCTGCTGCTCGCGGTGCGGCAGGTCGTAGAGTTTGGCGAAGATGAGCAGGTTCTCGTACCCGGTGAGCGAACCGTCCACGGAGACCGCCTGCGGCACATAACCGATGGCGCGGCGAACGCCGACCGCCTGGGTGGTGATGGAGAAACCGGCCACGCGCGCCTCGCCCGAGGAGGGCGGCAACAGCGTGGTGAGCATCTTGATCGTGGTGGTCTTGCCCGCCCCGTTGGAGCCGAGCAGACCGAAAACCTCCCCGGCGTTGACCGAAAGGGTCAGGGCATCGACCGCCGTGAAGGCGCCGAAGCGGCGGGTCAGGGCTTTGATTTCCAGAACGCTGTTGCTCATGCGAAGTCCCGCGAAGCCCGGGCTCAAGCCAGCTTCACCACCATCTTGCCCACATTTTTCCCGGCGAAGAGGCCGAGGAAGGCGTCCACCGCCTGGTCGATCCCCTCCACCACCGTCTCCTTGTGCTTCAGCTTGCCGGCCCGGAAATAGCCGCCCGCTTCCTTTTCAAATTCGCCCTGCCGGTCCAGCCAATCGCGGACCAGCAGCCCTTTCATCGTCAGCCGCTTGGTGATCATGTTGAACAGGTTGGCGGGACCGGGCCGCGGCTTTTCGTCGTTGTAACCGGAGATGCCGCCACAGGCGATGATGCGCCCGTGCACCCGCAAGGCCGTGAGCGCGGCTTCCAGCGTTTCGCCTCCCACATTGTCGAAGTAGACATCGATGCCGTCCGGCGCCTCCCGGTGCAGTTGGTCGACGACCGGGCCGACCCGGTAATTGAAGGCGGCGTCAAACCCGCATTCGGCCCGCAAGAACATGACCTTTTCCATGGAACCGGCCGACCCGATGACCCGGCACCCGTGCAGTTTTGCCAGTTGTCCGGCCACATTCCCGACCGCCCCGGCGGCGCCCGAAATGAAAACGA
>CAZAFS010000603.1:0-2048 GCA_964484165.1 uncultured Opitutaceae bacterium
TCGATAAGATCGCGCCGGCCTATATCTTCGAGGATGCGTTGCGGATGAACTCCTCGGCCCTTACGCGGCACGACGTCGATCTCGTCCGCGAGCTTGCCCCGGCGCCCGCCGTGCTCGTCGAGCGTCCCAAGGTGCTCCAAATCCTCATCAACCTGATCCGGAACGCCAAATACGCCCTCGACGAGGGCGGCCGCCCGGACAAGCGCCTGGTGGTGCGCCTGGAACACGACGCCCGCCGGGTGCGGGTGATCATCCGCGACAACGGCATCGGCATCCCGACCGAGAATCTCGACCGCGTGTTCAATCACGGCTTCACCACCCGCAAGGGCGGCCACGGCTTCGGCCTGCACTCCAGCGCCCTGGCCGCCAAGGAACTGGGCGGTGCGCTCATCGCGCACAGCGACGGCCTGGACCGGGGGGCGACCTTCACCCTCGAGCTGCCGCGGGCGGAGGTTGAGGCCCCGGCGCCGGGAGTTCCGGCTGCCGCAGCAGTCGCGTCGCCCGGGTGAAAACCGCGGCGGGGAAGCCCATCGCGCGTTTGAGCTGGTAATCCCGCTCCAGCGGATTGCGGAGGCGGCGCAGGCGCCACCAGGTCGCCACGCCGAACCTCCCGGCCAGCAGGCCCGGCAGCGCCCACACCGGCACCGGGAGATCGCTGCCGTGCACCAGCCGTTCGACCACGCCGGGCTGCAGGCATTGGCGCAGGCGGTGGCAGCGGTTGGGCAGATTGAAAGCCGCGGTGTCCCCGTAGAGATTGGGATGCTCGGCGAGCATCCGGCAAAACGCGGGAAACCCGTCGCGGTCGATGATCCCGCAGCTGATCCCGCAATGCGCGGCGATGACGGTGACGCCCGCCTCCAGCGGCGCGCGCAGGGTGCGCGGGTCCGCCAGGTCGGGGCGCACCACGTCGACCACATTCTCGGCGCCCGTGTGGGCGATCAGGGGCAGGCCGTGCGCCGCCAGCCGCTCCCAGAACCGGCGGTAGCGCGGCAGCCCGCACTCGACGTTGTGGCAGTTGGGCAGGAGCTTGAGGGCCACGGCGCCGGCGGCGACGCAGCGTTCCAGCTCCGCCAGGGCGTCGGACCGCGCGGGGTGGATGGACACCACGGGCAGGAGGCCCGGGTGCCGGCGCGCCAGCTCCAGCACGACGTCGTTCGGCACGTAGAAGGTGCCCCGCTCATCCCAGCGGGTGCCGTCCGCGCGGTAGACGGCGTCCTGCGCGAACAGGGCCAGGGCGTCGAGCGAGGAACTGTGCCAGAGCGCGAGCAACCGTTCGACGTAGAGTCCATCAAGATCGCGCCGCACCCCGGCGCCGGTGAGACCCAGCCCGCGCCAGAGGAACGGGGCGAGGAGGCGGGCGGCGCCGCGCGGCCGGTACCAGCAGCCGGTGCCGCGGGATCCGCTGCCGACCAGATGAACGTGGGCGTCGATGATCACGCGACGCCGGGACTACTTCATCACCTCGATCGCGAGCTGGCGGCAGCCCTTGAGATCGGTCTTGCCGGAGCCGAGGAGCGGAATGTGGTCCACCTTGCGGATGAGCTTTGGGATCCAGAGATTGGGCAGGCCGGCGTTGAAGAGCCGCTGGCGCAACTCGTCGCCGTTGATGTCCAGCGAGGTGAGCAGCACGAGCGCCTCGCCCTTCGACGAGTCCGGCACCCCGACGATCACCACCATCGGACCCTCGTGCTGGTCGACCTGATAAACGTCGATAATCCTCTGCTCCACCGTCCCGTGCGGCACCATCTCGCCGCCGATCTTGGAGAAGCGCGACAGCCGGCCCTCAATGTAGAGGAAGCCCTCCTCGTCAAACCGGCCGAGGTCGCCGGTGACGAACCAGTCGTCCTTGAGCGCCGCCTGCGTCTTCAGCGGATCCTTGAGATAGCCGGTGAACACGTTGGGTCCGCGCAACCACAGCACGCCCGTCGAGGTCAACGGCAGCTCCGCCCCGGTGTCGGAATCGGTGATGCGGGCCGTCATGCCCGGCAGCAAGCGGCCCACCGAGCCCAGCCGGTGCCCGCGCTGGTATTCGGCGGTGCGGGTCTTGC
>CAZAFS010000604.1:0-2047 GCA_964484165.1 uncultured Opitutaceae bacterium
TTCTGCCGGTTGAACATGCGGGCCGAAAACTGGAGCACCTGCCGGACGGCGTCGTCGTAATAGCTCCGCTCTCCGGTGAGTTTTCCCATTTGGGCCAGGGCCGGAATGCTCATGTACATGTCATCCAGCCACAACGTCTCCGGCTGCGGATTGGTGCGGGCCAGCGTGCCGCCGGCCAGGCGGAACTGCTTATGGCTGATGTGCTCGATGTAGGTGTTGATCACGGGCAGCAGGTCGGGGCCCACGCCGGCCCGGCGGGCCTTGATCATCGCCGCACACATGGCGCCGGCGTCGTCCAGCGTCTGCGGGTCGACCAGATTTCGAAATTCAAAGCGGCGCATCTGCGCGGGCGTGGGCATGGTGCCGGGAACGTAGGGCGCGGCGCCACCCGCCGCGGCACGATTGGCCTGATATTGCATCCGGAAGAACGGCAGCCGGTCGGCCACGAACTGGAAACGCCGCGCGGTGAAGTCGGTGAACCGCGAGTCGCCGGTGACCTCGGCGGCCAGCAGCATCGCGGCGTAGGTCACGCCTTCCTCGTAGCCGATCAGAGGAAAGAGGCTGCGCTCGCCGCGATCAAGCACGGCCTCGGGATTCGGCTGGCTCAGGTCGGTGATCTCCTCGCGCGTCCGGCGGTTGATGAGCCGCACCGGGCTGGCCGCCTCCTGGTAAGCACGGACGCGCTCCATCACCTCCGTGATTTCCGCGACCGTGGGGGTGCGGTACGGCACGGGATAATCGGGCTGGACCTGGCTGCCGCTGAAAATCGCCGGGGCCGGCACCGAGGCCGGGGCAGGCGGCCGCGGCGCGGCATCCTGGGCGCGGGCGGACGGATGGAAAAGCAGGGCCGACGCGGCAAAAACGAACAAGCTCGGGCGCGGATTCATGACATCAGGAAGACGGCGGGGGTCGACGGGTTCAAGGGCAACTGCGAACCAGGCAAAGACGCCGGCAACCTTGCACGCGTGACGCCGGCCGTCAAAACGGCGCGTGGTTGACTGTCAGGCGCGCCCTTCGCGACGCGGCGGCCGCACCGCCAACTCCGCCGACGCGACTCACAGGAACAACCAGCCGCTGGCGGCCAAGATCGGCAGCAGGAAGGGCAGGCTGTACTTGAAGACGTAGCCGAAGAACGTCGGCACTCTCACGCCCGCGCTCTCGGCGATGGATTTCACCATGAAATTCGGGCCGTTGCCGATGTAGGTCATGGCGCCGAAGAACACCGAGCCCAAGCTGACCGCGATGACGAACCGGCGCATGTGCTCGCTCGCGATCATCTGCTTCACGCCGGCGTCGGCCTCGATCCCGCCCGCCGCGTCCGCCGGCAGCGCCGCCCGGTCGACCAGCGTGGCCTCGGCGAGCTGGAGGAAGTTCAGGTAGGTCGGCGCGTTGTCGAGCACCGACGACAGGCTGCCGGAAGCGAAATAGTACTGCGTCGGCTGGACGAAGCCGAACTCGCGGCCGTGCCGCTGGAGGTAGTTCAGCGCCGGCATCATGGTCATGAAGATGCCGAGGAACAGGAGCGCCACCTCCCTGATCGGGCCGAAGGTGAAATGGTTCTCCTCATGGACGAAGCGCGGGGTCAGGTAGTAGGACGCCGCCGCCGCCGCGAGCATCACGAGCTCCCGCAGGAAGTACGTCGCCGGCAGGAACACCGCGCCGATGATCACAAGCAGGAACAGGACGTTGATGCCGCCCTCGAAGCGCCAGGTGTCGGGCTCCCGGATTTGCGCCTGGATGGGCGGCGACGCCCGCCCGTAGCTCCGGTGGTCAAACAGGTAGAAGACCGCGAGAATCGCCCCGATGGTGGCCGCCCATTGCCCGAGGACATGGTCGAGCAGCCAGAAAAACGGCACGCCGCGGAGGTAGCCGAGAAACAGCGGCGGATCGCCGATGGGGGTGAGCGCCCCGCCGCAGTTGGACACGATGAAGATGAAGAAGACGACGTGAAACGCACTGATGCGGATCTTGTTCATGCGGATCCACGGCCGGATCAGCACCATCGACGCGCCCGTCGTGCCGATGAGGTTGGCCGCCACCGCGCCGA
>CAZAFS010000605.1:0-2043 GCA_964484165.1 uncultured Opitutaceae bacterium
TGGCGATCCAGCCCCGACCCGGTCGGGGTCCAGATGGATTGCTTCGTCGCTTCGCTCGCGCGGCTCCTCGCAATGACATTTTGAAGACACGCTGGTTCTCGGCGGAGCAGGCGCGACGCGGCGCGGAGGTCGCACCCGGCTGGATTGGTCTGCGCAATGGCCGGCATCAAGTTTATCGATTAACGCCCCGCGCGGGGGATCGGGTATGCTCGGTGGCGTCCCAAGGACCTCCGCCATGAAACCGACCCCGACCCTGTGCGAACGCCTGCAACTGCTGCTTTTGGGCCCGCGAGACTGGCTTCTCCACCTGGTGTGCTGGCGTTACGTGACATTTCTTTGGGGCTTTTCCCTGCTGTCCCCCGGATTTCTGGACCGGGCTGGCCGCCTGCGCGCGCGCCGGGCCTTCTTCCGCGCCGCGGGTCATGTGCCCGCCTACGCCCGGCACCTCGGGCAAGCCGGCGCCACCCCGGACGCCATCCCCGAAACCGACAAGGCGAATTACATCAAGGCTCATTCAACCGAGGCCCGGTGCCGCACCGGGTCGCTGCCGCTCAAGAGAACCATGATCGACGAATCCTCGGGCAGCACCGGCACGCCCTACAACTGGGTGCGCAGCAAGCGGGAGCGGTCCGAGTCGCAGCGCTTCATCTCATACTTCGCCAGTTATTGTTACGGGACGAAGCCGTGCATCACCATCAACGCCTTTTCCATGGGCGCCTGGGCCACGGGGATCAACATGGGGCAGGCCATGGAACAAAACGGTGTGGTCAAGAACACCGGCCCCGACCTGGATAAGATCCTTTCGACGCTCCGCTTCTTCGGACCGGGCTATCCCTACCTCATCGTCGGCTACCCGCCGTTCTTGAAGCACTTCATTGACGTCGCGGAACAGAGCGGGTTTCCCTTCGGGCAATACCGCCTCAATGCCCTCGTCGGCGGTGAGGGCATGTCGGAAGGGCTGCGCGATTATCTGCTGAGGCGTTTTCAAAAAGTGTACAGCGGTTACGGCGCCACGGACTTGGAGATCGGCATTGCCGGGGAGACCCCGGTGGCCGTGGCTCTACGCCGGCTGGCGTGGCGGGATCCCCGGGTGCGGGTGGCCCTGTTTGGCGGCGACTCCCGCCTGCCGATGCTCTTCCAGTACAACCCCCTCATGCATCACATCGAGGTGAACGGGAACCGCGAGCTGCTCTTCACCATCACCCGGGGGTCGGTGCTGTCCCCACGCATCCGGTACAATGTGCATGACGAAGGCGGCGTGGCCCGGTTTGACGAAGTGGAGGCCCGTTTGCGCGACCTGGGCTATGTGCTGCGCGACCTGGTGCCGGAAGTCACCCGGCTGATCCGGTTTCCCTTTCTGTGGATTTACGGCCGGCGGGACAGCACCATCAGCGTCATGGGCGCCAACATCTACCCGGAGGACCTCGAGCAATGCCTGTATGCGGAGCCCGCCCTGGCCCGCCTCACCCGTTCCTTCTGCCTGTCCGTGAGTGAACAGGCCGCCCAGGTGCGTCCGTGTTTTCTTTTTGAAGTCGCCGCGGAACCCACCGACGAGCTCCGGCAGCAGTTTGCCCGCGCCATGGTCAATCGGCTGGAGCACTTGAACGCCGACTTTCGGGAGGCGCTGCATGAATATGCCGAGACCCTGCAGCCCGAGGTGAGGCTTTACCGCGTCGGGGAAGGCCCCTTTGCCGCCGACGCCGGCCGCATCAAACAAGTGCGGCTGCTGAAAGCCGCGGCGTGAGCCTCACCCCTCCCGCAGAAGGCGGAAGCGCCTGGAAGCGGACCTCTGAATTCCGCGCCCGACGCGCTTCGGCACGGCACGCAAATAGATCTGGAGCCCTCCGGACTGCGCGCAGCCATTACGGGAAAAACACCCCAACCCCCAAACCTCACTCCTACCGACTTCCGGTTGAGAACGCAGGCCGTCGACCGGGCATCCCTAGTTGGATTTTTCCAACAACTTCTTCTTTTGCGCCTGAAACTCTTCCTCGGTCAGAAGTCCGCGTTTTCGCAGGTCATCCAGCTTCATCAGATCACTGT
>CAZAFS010000606.1:0-2036 GCA_964484165.1 uncultured Opitutaceae bacterium
ACGATGCGCCCGTCCTGCGGCAGCCGGCGCTCGGCGATGTCGAGGTTGCACATGATCTTGAGCCGGGTGACGAGCGCGTTGGTCACCTGTTTCGGCAGCCGGAGCTTCTCCTGGCAGAGACCGTCGATGCGGTACCGGACCATCAGCTCCTTTTCCAGCGGCTCGACGTGAATGTCGGAGGCGCCGGAAATGTAGGCGTCTTCGATGATGCGGTTGGCCAGCTGGATGATCGGGGCGGAATCCTCGCTTTCGAGCTCCTCGGCCTTCACGTCGCCGCCGCTGCCGGAGTAGGCGGTGCCGATGAGCTCGGCCACTTCGCCGATGTCGACGTCACCCTCGCCGGCCGCGGCCCCCTTGGTCGGCTCCTTGAAGTACTTTTTGACGAGCAGCTCGATCAGGGTGGCGGGAGCCACCCGGACCTCGTCGATCGTCATCTCGACGGCCTGCTGGAACGCCTCGCGCTTCGCGTAGTCCAGCGGGTTGGCCATGAGCACCGATACCGTGTTCGTGCCGGTCCGCTTGACCGGGAACACGCCCTCGCGGCGGATGATCGCGTCGCCGATCACTCCGACGAGCTTTTCGTCGATCTCGAGTTCTTCGATCTTGGCCACCAGCGGCAGGTCGGTGAACTTGGCCACGAACTTGGCGGTGTCCTCCGCGCTGAGTTGGAATTTGGGATCCAGCATCCGCTGGATGAGCGTGGCGGAATATTCGGCGAGTTCCCCGAGCAGGGTGAGATCCTTCTGCTCGAACTGGCCGTTGGTGCCGGCGCGAATCTCCTTGTTGAGCAGCTGGATGGCGCCGAGCACCACGTTGGTCTTGAGCGGGACCGTCAGCATGGACCGGACCTCGAAGCCCGTGTTCATGTTGGCGAGCGAGGCGGCGTCGGGCCCCTTGTTCGTGAAGAAGAGCGGCTGGCCCGTCTCGATGACCTTGCCCACGTTGCCGGTGCCCTTGGGCAGGCGCATCTTCAGCAGCATCTCGGTGGTCTCGCGGAACTGCTGCTCCTTCGCCTTGTCGTTGCCCCACAGGGTCGGGGAGTAATAGACGTGGCGGAACGAGATCTGTTCGCCCTCGACCAGGTAGAGCGTCATCGACTGGCACTGCAGCTGCTCGACGATCTTGGTGGCAGTCAGCTCGATGACGGAGCTGAGATCCTCGCGGCTGGGCGCCGGCTTGGAGAGGATCTTCAGCAGGAGGGAACGGCGGAGCTGGCCGGAAAGGGTGGGGGCGGGCATGAAGAGGAGGGCGGGTGTCCGCTGTGGCGCGCGGGTCCATTCTGGAATTGCCACGGCGGAGGGGGCGCCGCAATGAGAAAGATCGCCGATCCGGCCGGACGACCCGGACGCCGGACGGCGCGCATGATCGCCTGGCTCAAGCGAATCTTACGCCTTGGGGAAAGCCCGTCCGCCGCCGGCGCGCGCGGCGCCGAGGGCGAGCGGCTCGCCGCGGCGTTCCTCCGCGGGCGGCTGGGCTTCGCCGTCGTCGCGCGCAACTGGCGCAATCCGCGCGACCAGCGCGAGGAGATCGACCTGGTCTGCCGCGACGGCGACGTGCTCGTGTTCGTGGAGGTCAAGTCGCGGCCCGCGGCGGGGCTCGTGCGCGGCTATCTGGCGGTCGACCGGCGCAAGCGCCGGGTGTTGCGGCGGGCCATCCACGCCTACCTCACGCAGCTGCGCGCCCGGCCGCACACCTTCCGGTTCGACGTCGTGGAGGTCGTCACCAGCCCGACCGCGCCGCCCCAGGTGCTGCACTTTCCGAACGTGCCGCTGTTTCCCAAAGGCTACCGCGTGGAGCCGTGACCATCCGGCGGGCGGGCTGAGGTGATCCAGCTGGATTGCCTGGCGGATCGTCCCGCTGCGCTCGATGGCATGTGGGGTCGTCAAATCCGGGCTGTCATTCTGAGCGAAGCGAAGTACCGAGGCCGCAGGCCGACATGCAGCCATCCAGTGGGACACCGTCTGGACTCGCGGCGGAATCGCACTGGATCCTTCCCGCTTCGCCAAGGCTTCGCAGGACAGGTCGCTGCGCTCAGG
>CAZAFS010000607.1:0-2023 GCA_964484165.1 uncultured Opitutaceae bacterium
CCTTGCGCAGCACCTGGTCCTCGCGCTCGGCCACATAAATCCGGCCGTCCTTGCGGCGCTTCAGCTTGCCGATGGCGGCGGCGAGGGCGAGGCGCTGGTTGAGCAGCTCGACCATGCGGTGGTCGAGGCGGTCGATCTTCCGGCGAAGGGTGTCGAGGTTCATGGCGGATCAAGCTGGACCGGCTGGCGCCGCGGGTTGCGGCGTGGTTTCGGCCGGAGCCGGAGTCGGCGGCGGAATCGGCGGCGGTTCCTCCACGGCGGGGGCGGATACCGCGGCCGGCGGCTTCCCGGCCCGGGCGGCGTCATCGAGCGAGAGCTGCTCCTCGCCCTCCTCGGACAGACCCATGTCGCGATCGGAGGGATGCGTCGCCTGCATGGCGTTCTGCAGCCAGTCGTTGATCTGCTGGCGCGAGAGCACGTCGGTCGCGGGCAGTTCGTCCACCGAGCGGATGCCGATGAACTCCAGGAACGCCTCGGTGGTGCCGTACTGGATGGGCCGTCCGGGCAGCTCGGCCCGGCCGACGGCGTAGATGAGTTCCCGTTCGAGCAGCTTGCTGAGGCCGGCCTCCGCCGACACGCCGCGAATGTGCTCGATCTCGGCCCGCGTCACCGGCTGGCGGTAGGCGATCACCGCGAGGGTTTCCATCGCCGTCTGGCTTAACTTCACCGGCGGCGGCTCGTTGCGCAGGGTGCGCACCCAGCGGGCGAACCGGGGATGCGTCACGAACCGGAAGCCCTGCGCGCCTTCGGTGAGCAGCATGACGTCGTCCGCCGCCCGCAGCTCGCGCGCGATTTCATCCGTGGCCTCGCGAATCTGTGCGGTCGTGATCAGCGCGGGCACGTCGGCGTAGAGTTCGGCCTCCGCCGCGGAATTGCTGGCGGAATCCGCGGCCTCCCCGGCCGCCGCAGCCGTCGCGTCCGCGCCGGGATCACCCGCCGGATTCGACCCGTCCGCCCGCGCCAACAGGTCGTCCCCGCCCTGCTCGTGGAACCGGGTCAGGATCTCCTGGATCTCTTTGACCGTGAGCGGCTGGCTGGAGGAAAACAGCAGCGCCTTCAGGACTTGCTTGAGGTTGAACGCCATGCCGGGAAAAGGACCAGTGTGTTTGCGGCCAAGCCCGTGGTTTATCAACCACGAAAACGGATACCGGCGCGGGGTGTATGTCGCCTTCTGAGCAGCGGGCCAAAGGCATCGATCGACACTGGAAAGTAGCGCAGCCATCCTTGGCTGCACACTCTGCAGGCTGGAAGCCTGCGCTACGAGGCGCGAGGACGAGTGGCGGGGTTCGGCGACCCCGCCCTACAGTTTGCGGATTCGCCAATTGTAGAGCGGCATCGCCGTACCGAGCGCCGAAAGGCGCGACATTGGCCATGCCGCCGTATCCCGCTCTATTCCTTCACTTCCACCACGACTTGGATTTCCGTCGTGGCGTTGCGCGGCAGCCCGGCCACGGCCACCGCCGCGCGGGCGTGCCGGCCCGCCTCGCCGAAGAGCTGAACAAAGAGATCGGACGCGCCGTTGATCACCGCCGGGCTGTCGGCGAAACCGGACACGGCGTTGACGAACCCGCTCACGAACACGATGCGCCGCACCGCGTCGAGGCTGCCGACGGCGGCCTTGATGTTGGCGAGCGTGTTCAGCGCGCAGACGCGCGCCGACTCGGCGGCGGTCTGCACCGTCTGCTCGCGGCCCGCCTGGCCGGTGTGCGTCATCTGCCCGTTGAGGGCGCAGATGGTGCCGGCGCAGTACAGCAGATTGCCGGTGCGCACCACCGGCACGTAGCTGCCGGCGGCCGCCGGCGGGGCGGGCAGGGTCAAGCCGAGTTCAGCCAGCTTCGCTTCGACGTTCATAAAATAAGGCGCGGGGTGAGGGGCGATTGGCGATCGATCGGTGGCAGGGACTCGCGGGGCGCGCTGGTGGGGCGGGCTTTATGCCCGCCGGCCATGCCGCTCGCAATCGTAATGGCGGGGATAAACCCCGCCCCACCGGTTCGGGGCCAGCCTTTCATTTCGGCGGCACGAA
>CAZAFS010000608.1:0-2017 GCA_964484165.1 uncultured Opitutaceae bacterium
CCCGAGCATCCGGTGGGCGCGCCCATGGTTTCCAGCGAGGGCGCCTGCGCCGCCTATTACCGCTACCGCCTGCGGAAAACGCCCGCGGCCAAGGCCTGAGCGCGCGCCGCGTTGCCGCCGGCGGGCCGGCGTGTGGGGCTATCCGATAGCCTTCGAAAGTTTCGTAGGGGCGCAGACTTGCTGCGCCCAATTTGGAGGGCGCGACAAGATCGCGCCCCTACCCATACCAGATGAACGCATGCTTCAATGGAGCTTCCGGAGAATCCCTAGTCTATCCCGCCGGCGGCGAGCGCCGGCCCTACAGTCACCATTCGGTGCAAATCGCTTCATGGGTAAATCGAGGTTCAATTGCATCGTTCCGGCCTGGATCGATCCGCTCGCTGACGCCCGGGCGGTCCGGCCCGCGAAACCTTTTGCGCATTTTGGGGCCGGGACTAGCCTCGATCCCAAGAAAAACAACCTCAACGGCGTTTCCACCCCGATTGGAGGCCACCCCATGAAAATCTTCATCGCCGACAAACTGTCCCCCAAAACCGTCGCCGCGCTCGAGCAGCTCGACGCGGACGTCACCGTCAACGCCGAGGTCAAGGACACCGAGCTGGGCCAGGTCCTGAATGACACGGAGGTGCTGATCGTCCGCTCGAAAAAAGTTACGGCCGCCGCCATCGCCGCCGCCCCGCAACTGAGCCTGATCATCCGCGCCGGGGCCGGCGTGAACACGATCGACCTGCCCGAGGCCAGCCGCCGCGGGATCTTCGTGGCAAACTGTCCCGGCAAGAACACCGATGCGGTGGCCGAGCTTACCATCGGCCTGCTGGTGGCGGCCGACCGGCGCATCGCCGACGCCACCGCCGACTTGCGCGCGGGCCGGTGGCGGAAGAAGGAGTACGGCAAGGCGCAGGGCCTCAAGGGCCGCACCCTGGGCGTCATCGGCCTCGGTGCCATCGGGGCCGCCGTCGCCCGCCGGGCCCAGGGCCTGGACATGAAGGTCATCGCCTGGTCGCGCAGCCTCACTCCCGAGCGGGCCGCCGCCCTCGGCATCGGCGCCTGCGCGTCGCCCCTGGAGGTGGCCGAGCGGGCCGATGCCGTGACCGTGCACCTGGCGGCCGCCAAGGAGACCAACCGGCTCATTGGCCGGGAGTTTCTCGAGCGGATGAAGCCCGGCGCGATTCTGCTCAACACCTCCCGCGGTGACATCATCGATGGCGAGGCGCTCAAATGGGCGATCCGGGAAAAGAAGCTGCGCGTCGGCCTCGACGTGTTCGCCGGCGAGCCCGCCGGCGGCGAGGCGGAATTCGGCGACCCCGAACTGGCCGGCCTGGTCACCGCGACCCCGCACATCGGCGCGTCCACCGAGCAGGCGGAGGAGGCGATCGCCGACGAGGTCGTGCGGATCGTGAGGACCTACCAGGAGACGGGCAAACCGGCGAACACCGTGAATCTCCGCGCGCGCTCCACCGCCGTCACCAACCTGGTCGTCCGCCACTACAATCGCGTCGGGGTGCTGGCCGGCATCCTCGACGAATTGCGCAACGAGGGCGTGAACATCGAGGAAATGGAGAACACGATCTTTGACGGCGGCCTCACCGCCTCCTGCTCGCTCCGCCTCGACGACCGTCCCTCGGAAACGCTGCTGGCCAAGGCGCGCGCCAATCCGAACATCATCCAAGCCTCGGTCAACGCCTGAACCGGCGTCTCGGTTGATTCGGATTTCCGAGCAGGAATCGGTGGGTAGGGCGCGACCGCTGGGCGCGCCGTGACGACATTCGCGGACGGCCCGGCCTCCTTCGCCAAGGCTTCGGAGGCCGTGCTTGGTCAAGATAGCCCGCCATAGCTTCAGCGACGGCGGGCGGTCCGTCCCTACCGGCGCTACCGCGCCAACCTCCAAATCACCAGGGTTGTTGGTCTGAACCGCCGCGGCCCGACCATCTTACACGCGAACATACGATCCTGGGCGCTGCGAGCTAAGCCGGACTCATGCAATAGAACCACGGTTTCCCTCGTAAAGGCGCAAACC
>CAZAFS010000609.1:0-2013 GCA_964484165.1 uncultured Opitutaceae bacterium
ATCATCTACGGCCACTACGACGTGCAGCCGCCGGATCCGCTCGAGCTGTGGCACACGCCGCCCTTTGACCCGACCGAGCGCGACGGCCGCCTCTGGGGCCGGGGCACCGCGGACAACAAGGGCCCGCTGCTTACGCACATCGCCGCGGTGGGGCGATTGCTGGAAAAGGAGCCGCAGCTGCCCCTGCGCATCACCTTTCTCATCGAGGGCGAAGAGGAGACGGGCAGCCCGAGTTTCCTGCCGTTCCTGGAGAAATACCACGACCGGCTGAAGGCCGACTTTGTGTTTCTGTCCGACACCGGCATCCCGCGCGAGGATCAGGTGGTGGTCACCTGCGGGTTGCGCGGGCTGGTGCTTTGCGATGTCGAGGTCACGGGGGCCCGGATGGACCTGCATTCGGGACTGCATGGCGGCGCGCTGCGCAATCCGATCCAGGCGCTGGCCGAGGTGTGCGCCTCGTTCCACACCCGCGGCGGCCGCGTGAACATCCCGGGGTTTTACGACGATGTCCTGGAGGTCGAGCCGTGGGAGCGGGCGGAGCTGCGCAAGCTGGGCACGAAGAAGGAAGCCTACCGCGAGTTCCTGGGCATCCCCGCTTTTCATGCGCCGCGGGGCTACACGCCGTTCGAAGCCGTCCGGTTTCTGCCGACCCTTGAGTTCAACGGCATCGGTGGCGGCTATCAGGGCGAGGGGAGCAAGACGGTCATTCCGAGCAAGGCGTTCGTTAAGATCAGCTGCCGCCTCGTGCCCAACCAGACGCCGGCGAAGATCCGGCCGCTGCTCTACGCGGCGATTCGCGCGCGCATGCCCAAGGACGTCACGTTCCGCATCGTCGACTTGCACGAAGCCCAACCGTATATTGTCGTCCCGCCGGGTCGTTCGAACACGCCGGCGGACCAGCCGCCCCTTCTGGCCAAGGCGTTCCAGGCGCTCGACACCGCCGTCACCCAGGTCTTCGGCCGGCCGCCGCTTTACCTGCGGGAGGGCGGGAGCGTGCCGATCATCGCCGACATCAAGCGGGTGCTCGGCCTCGACTCGGTGCTGCTGGGCTTGTTTCTGCCGGAAGACAACCTCCACGCGCCCAACGAGAGCTTCAGCCTGCGCATCATGCAAAAGGGCATGGCGGTGTCGGAGCAGGTGCTCGCCGCTCTCGCCCGCCGGTAGTCGCGGCGCCGCGCCGCCGATTTGGGCCGACAAAAAGCCCCGGGCGTCGGCCCGGGGCGTGCAAGAACAGGCGCTGGTCGGCGGCTATTTCTTGAGGATCACGAAGTCGACGCGGCGTTCCTTGGCCATCTGGTCCTCAGTGCCTTTCTCGGTGGCGCCGAGCGAACCTTTGGAGAGCGTCTCGAGCCGGGTATTGGGCACGCCGAGGTCCTGCAGGAACTGCCGCACCGACTGGGCCCGCCGGTCACCCAGGCCGAGGTTGTATTCCGCGGTGCCGCGCCAGTCGCAGTGGCCCTCCAGCAGCATGCGGTACTGCGGGTTCTTCTTCAGATAATCGGCCGCGTCGGTGATCTTGGGGCGCTCATCCCGCTTGATCGCCGGGCTGTCGAAATCGAAGTACACCGGCTTGAGCAGGCCGCGGATGGTGTCCGCGTCCTCAATGACGTCGCCCGGGGCACGCTGCTGCAGGGCGGTCCCCGGCCCGGTCAGGTTGCCCAGGTTGTCCGGGCTGATGGCGCTGGCCGTCGGCGGCCCGGTGACCGTGGTGTCAACTGGAGCCGGGCGCGGTTTCTTGGTGCACCCGGCGAAAATCACTGTCGCGCTGAGGAGCGCGATGCTTAGTTTCCGCGAGATAAATTTCATGGAAGACACGAGGAAGAATGAGTCAGGTTATTGGGAAGGGGGATGCGCGGCGCAAGGAATTAATCTGGGCGAGCCGCGGACGCGCTGATTGAAAGGGCGGCGCGCCGCGCGGTTCAGAGTCCGTGCTTTTGCTCGATCAGGCCGATCTCCAACGCGTAGCGGGTGAGGCTGGCCACGTCGTGCAGGTTGAGCTTGCGCATCAGGTTC
>CAZAFS010000610.1:0-2004 GCA_964484165.1 uncultured Opitutaceae bacterium
GGCAACGATCTCACCAACGTCAAGGGCAACTTCGCCTTCGACGACGCCACCATCGCCCCGTACGGCGTGAAGCTCATGGGCAACTGGCAGTTTCTCCACGTCAGCGGCGAAACGCTGTCGACCAGCCGCGGCTACGTTTCCCCCGGCGGCTGCTCGATCTACCGCGATCCCGCCAGCGGACAATACTTCCTCGTTTTCCACACCCGCTTTGTCGGCTCGGGCGAGGTACACGAAGTCCGCGTCCACCAGTTCTACTTCAACGCGGACGGCTGGCCGGTCGTCGCGCCGCAGCGGTACGCGCGCGAGACCATCGGGGTCACCGACGCCGGCCGGATCGTGGGCAACTACAAGCTGATCAACCACGGCAAGGACATCACCGCGGCCGTCAAGACCTCCTCCGCCATCACGCTCAACTCCGATGGTTCCATCACCGGCGCCGCCACCGGCACATGGCAGCTCTCCGGCGGCCATTACGCCACGCTCGTCCTCGGCGGCACGACCTACCGCGGTGTCTTCTCGCGCCAGTGGGACGACGACAACCAGACTTGGGTGCTGACATTCTCGGCGCTCTCCGGCGATGGCGTGGCCGTGTGGGGCAGCAAGGTCACGATCAACACCACCCCGGCCATCCTGACCCAGCCGGCCAGCCACACCGTCCTGGCCGGCATGGGCGTGACCTTGTCCGCCGTCGCGAGCGGCGACCCCGCGCCGACCTATCAGTGGAGGAAGAACGGCGCGGATATTGCGGGCGCCACCGGCGCCACTAATTCGATCGCCAGCGCCGCGACGGCCGACGCCGGGACCTACACCGTCGCCATCACCAGTGCCGCCGGATCGGCCGTCAGCAACTCCGCCACGCTCACCGTCCAGACCGGCACGGGCTTCACGGTCACCACCCTGGCCGGGCAGGCCACCGCCAGCGGCAGCGCCGACGGCACGGGTTCGAACGCCAGATTCCACTCTCCCGCCGATGTCGCGGTGGATGGCGGGGGCAATCTCTACGTGGCTGACACCGGCAACAATTCCGTCCGGAAGATCACGCCGGCTGGCGTGGTCAGCACGGTCGCCACCGGGATCAATCAACCCGCCGGCATCGCCGTTGACGGATCCGGCAATCTCTATGTGGCCGACGCCGGCAACGCAGTCCGGAAGATCAACCCCGCCGGCACGGTCACGACGGTGGCGACCGGCTTCAACGGTCCGTCGGGTGTCGCGGTGGATGCCGCCGCCAACGTTTACGTCGCCGACACCCTGAGCCACACCATCCGGAAGATCACCCCGGCCGGCGCGGTCAGCATCGTTGCCGGCGCGTCGGGGTTCGCTGGCAGTGCCGACGGCGTTGGGTCTGCGGCCCGGTTTTACGGTCCCCAAGGCTTGGCGCTTGATGCGGCCGGCGACCTTTACGTCGCGGATGCCAACAACTGCACCATTCGCCGCATTGTCCTGTCGAGCGGGGAGGTTTCCACCATCGCCGGCCTGGCCGGTGCCGGCGGCAGCGCCGATGGCATGGGCTCGGCGGGCCGGTTTTTCAATCTCACGGGCGTGGCGGTCGATGGCTCGGGCAACGTTTTTGTTGCCGACCTCGACAACCACATCCTGCGGCTGGTCACTCCGGCGGGAGCGGTTACAACCATGGCCGGCGGGGCCCAGACGCCCGGCTCCGCGGATGGGACCGGCGGGGCGGCCCGGTTCAACTTTCCTTCGGGCGTGGCGGCCGATGCTTCCGGCAATGTCTACATTGCCGACACCAGCAATCACACGGTCCGTCTCGCGTTTCTCGCGACGGCCCCCAGCATCACGTCCCAGCCACAGAGCCAGACCGTGACGGCCGGAGCCAATGTCCAGTTCTCGGTGACCGCCACCGGACAGCCGGCGCCGACCTACCAATGGGCCTTCAACGGCACCGCGATCAGCAGTGCCACCGGCAGCTCCTACAGCCTGACCAATGTGCAGTCGTCCAACGCGGGCGACTACACCGTGGTGGTGTCCAACGGCGCCGGCAGC
>CAZAFS010000611.1:0-1995 GCA_964484165.1 uncultured Opitutaceae bacterium
TAGGTTTCCTCTTGGCTTCCCGGCTTCGGAGCCAAATTCTCCTCCCCTCTCATGACCTACAAACTCTTCATCCCCGGCCCGGTGGCCGTATCGGAAAAGACGCTGCGGGCGATGGCCCAGCCCATGATCGGGCACCGCAGCTCCGACTTCGTGGCGCTGTACCAGTCCCTGCAGCCGGATTTGCAGGCGCTCTTCTACACCAAGGATCCCGTGTATCTCAGCACGACCAGCGCCTGGGGCATGATGGAGGCGGCCATCCGCAACGTCACCCTGAAGAAGGTGCTCACCTGCATGAACGGCGCCTTCGCCGACAAATGGAACGATGTGGCCAATCGCTGCGGCAAACCCGCCGGGGCGCTCAAGTTCGAATGGGGCCAGCCGGTCGATCCGGAGGCGGTGCGCCGCGAACTGGCCACCGGCCAGTACGACGCCGTCACGATCATCCACAACGAGACCTCCTGCGGCTGCATGACGGACCTCGCGGCCATCATGGCCGTGGTGCGCCAGTTTCCGGAGGTGATTTCGGTCGTCGACACCGTCAGCTCGTTCAGCGCGCTGGCGATCAAGAAGGACGAGCTGGGCATCGACGTGATGATCACCGGCACGCAGAAGGCGCTGGCGCTCCCGCCGGGACTCTCACTGTGCTCGGTGTCGAAGCGCGCGCTGGGCCGCGCCGCCGGGGTCACGCAGCGCGGCTATTACCTCGACCTGCTCGAGTTCCAGACCAACCACGAGAAGGGCATGACCCCGAGCACGCCGTCCATCCCGCACATCTACGGCCTCAAATCGAAGGTGGAAGATATCAAGGCTGAGGGCGTCGAGCCGCGTTACGCCCGCCACGCCCGCCTCAACCAGACGGTGCGCGCCTGGGCCTTCGCCAAGGGCTTCAAGCTCTTCCCGCGCGAGGGCTACGGTTCGGTCACGCTCAACTGCTTCGTCAACTCGCTCAACCTCGACCTGCCGGCGCTGCTCAAGGTGCTCAAGGCCAGGCACGGCTTCGTCATCGACGGCGGCTACGGCAAGCTCAAGGGCAAGACCTTCCGCATCTCCAACATGGGCGACGAGACCGACGAGACGATCGCCATTCTGCTCAAGGCCCTCGACAGCGCGCTGGCGGAGACGCCCAAGCTGCCGGCCTGAGCCTCCCGCCCACGGGGAGGGATTTTGCTGGTGCCCGTACTTCGCCGGCCCCGCGCGAGAATTGGCGGCCCTGGGCACCGCGAACAAGCCGGCGGGTCTCCTCCCCCGGCCCATCGGTCAGTTCGCGTGGGGAGAAGGTGAATCGCCGCCGCGGGCATCATTTCGCGTCGGCCATTTGTAACGTATTACGTTACAAACGCCGGGAGGCCGCGGCGTTTTTTCCCTTTGCGGCGACCGGGGGCGGCCGCAGCATCGCGGGCACCCGGCGATCCCATGAATACGATTCTCTCCCGTCTCCGGCTCGGCGTCATCATTGTCCTGATCGGCTGTGGAGCCCGGGCCGAGCCGGCCATGCCCGGTCCGCCCACGCCCGCCCCCGTCACGCGCGCCGACCTGACCGAGGCGCGGCGCCTGGCCGAGGCGCGGCAATTCGCCGCCGCCGACCGGCTCTATGAGCGGTATCTCGCGCAGAATCCCGATGACGCCAACGCCCGTTTCTTCTACGGGCTCGATCTCAGCCTCGAAGCCGCCGCGACCGACGATCCGGCGGCCGCGGCCGCCCTGCTCCGCCGTGTGCGCGAACAGATGCTTGCGGCGCAAAAGCTGGGTTCCCAAGAGCCGCTGGTCGCCATGATGCTGGCCGAGATCAATCCCGACGGCAGCCGCACGACGAAAATCCAGTACTCAAACGACCAGGCCACCAATGCCTTGATGAAGGCCGCGGAGGACGCTTTTGCCAAAGGCGATTTCGCCCGGGCAGCCGACCTCCACCGGCAGGCCTTGCAGCTGGAGCCGCGCAATTACACGGCCGCGCTGTATTGCGGGGATGCCTATTTCTCCGCGAAAGACTATGCC
>CAZAFS010000612.1:0-1991 GCA_964484165.1 uncultured Opitutaceae bacterium
GGTTCTCCACGCCGAGGATGAGCATGTGCTCGGCCATCCAGCCCTCGTCGCGCGCGATGTTCGAGGCGATGCGGAGCGCGAAGCACTTTTTGCCCAGCAGCGCGTTGCCGCCGTAGCCGGAGCCGTAGGACCAGATCTCGCGCGTCTCGGGAAAATGCACGATGTATTTCCGGTCCTTGTTGCACGGCCAGGGCACGTCCTGCTGGCCCTTTTTTAGCGGCGCCCCCACCGAGTGCATGCAGGGCACGACGCGCCGGTCGCCCCGGTCGATGAGTTCCAACACCGGCCGGCCGATGCGCGTCATGATGCGCATGTTCGCGACGACGTAGCCCGAATCGGTGAGTTCGACCCCCAGCCGCGCCATGGGGGAGTCCAGCGGACCCATGCTGAACGGCAGCACGTACATCGTGCGGCCTTTCATGCATCCGTCGAAAAGGTCGCGCAGGGTCCGCTTCATCTCGAAGGGGTCGACCCAGTTGTTGGTCGGGCCGGCATTGTCCCTGGAGAGGCTGCAGATGAAGGTCCGGTCCTCGACGCGCGCGACGTCGCCCGGATCGGAGCGCGTCAGGAAGCAGCCGGGCCATTTCTTTTCGTTGAGGCGGACGAACGTGCCGCCCGCGACCAATTGCGCGCACAAGGCGTCGTACTCCTCCGGGGATCCGTCGACCCAGTGGACGCGATCAGGTTTGCAGAGCGCCACCATCTTTCTGACCCACTTGATCAGATGCGGGTTGGTGCTGAGGGGATTCTCCGGATTCCTCGTCTTCATGGCCGCCGCGACGGTAAAATGCGTTGTTGGGGTGGCAAACCGGAAAGCCGGCGTCCATGATGGATTAGCATGAGTTTTCGGCATATTAGTTGATTTCGCCTGCCAGACCCAGCCCTTTATCCCAACTTTCAGCCTGCGTTGTCTTCAGCCCTTTCCGGCCATGAACAAAATCTGCACCTTCGGCGGCGCGACCATCGGCAGCTACGTGGGCTGGTTCCTGGGCATGCGGTTTGGCTTTTTCGCCGCCTTCGCGATCAGCGGGGTGGCCGCCCTGGTCGGCGTCTACCTCGGCTGGAAGCTCGCGCAGCGGTTCCGCTGACGGCCCGCGCTCATTTCGGCGGCCCGGCCGCGGCCGGCTCGACGTGCACGGCCACATTCGTGACCGCCAGCGGGGAGCGCAGCAGCGCGTACTTGACCGCATGGGCGATCTCGTGCCCGCGCCGCACGGAGAGGTCGCCGTCAACATGGATATGAATGTCGACCAGGTAACTCAGACCGCTCTTCAGCACGCGGCACTTCTCGACGCGGCGCACTCCTTCCACCCCCTCCGCCACCGTGCGCACCCCGTTCTCGACGTCGCGCGAGGCGGCGGTGTCCATCACCTCCAGCAGGGCGCCGCGCGCAATATTGAACCCGTTGTAGACGATGACGCCGCAGGCGGCCAGCGCCGCCCAGGCATCGGCCCGCTCGTAGCCGGGTCCCCCGATCAAGGCGATGCTGATGCCCACGAAGGCCGCGGCGGACGTCAGCGCGTCGGAGCGGTGGTGCCAGGCCTCGGCCTTCAGCGCCGAGCTGGCCATGGCGCGGCCCGCATTCATCACCCGGCGCGAGAAAATCTCCTTGGTGGCGACGACGGCGACCAGCACGGCCAGCGTGGCCCAATGCGGCGCCAGCTTCGGATGCCGGATCGCCTCGACGCTGTGCACGCCGATCCAGCACGCCGCGCCAAAAATCGCCAGCGCGACCACCAGGGCGGCCAGCGGCTCGGCCTTGCCGTGGCCGTAGGGATGGTCGGCATCCGGCGGGCGCGCCGCGATGCGGAAGCCGCCCCAGACCATGAGCGACGAAAAAATGTCGAGCGATGATTCCACGCCGTCCGCGATCAGCGCCTGGGACCGGCCGAGGATTCCGGCCGTCAGCTTGATCACGACCAGGATCACGTTGAGCAGCACGCCGCGCAGCACCAGGCGGGCGCTGCGCTCGGCCCGGGTCGCGATGTTCG
>CAZAFS010000613.1:0-1984 GCA_964484165.1 uncultured Opitutaceae bacterium
GCCACCACGACGTCCACCACCACATCCTCCTCGATGTGCTCCTCCTTCTGCTCCTCCAGTTTCTCCTGCTGCTGCTTCTCTTGCTGCTGCTCATCGCGTTCATCGTCTTCATCGTCGTCGCCGTCGGCGAAGTCATCATGATGACGCACCGGTCCGAAGGGTTTTCCGCGGGCAAATCGGCCGGCCGGCCGGCAGGTTTCCCGGCCGACTTCGCCTTCAGTCGGCCGGCACCTTCGTTTTGGCGTTCCTCGGCCGCCTGGCATGCCGCCTGCCTCGCCCTCCATCATGCCGGCCGGTGATCATGATCACCAGCCGGCGGTTGGCGGTCTTCCCCTGCCCAAGGGCTATCCCAGTCCCAGCCCTTGATTCAGTTCTGCGACCACTTGCCCCCAGCCCGCCAAACATGGCGCCAGTCGGATCCATCTGCCGCAGCGCGGATCGGCGCCGCGAGGAAATCCCGGATCACCGTGACGACCTCGGCGAAGGTTATCGGCCCATGCCCGTTCCGGCGCAGAAACGCCTGCCACATGCCGGCCCGATCCTCCGCAAACCTCCCAGTCAGGGCCGCCGGGACCTCCTGGGGTACGGCCGTCTGGCGGCGATCAAAAGTCGCCCGGAGGGCGCGGGCCAGGGTTGGACCGTCGAAGTCCAACCTCTGGGCAAGAAACCAGAGGTCATAAAAGTCCTTCAGCCGGGTGTTCGCGGCCCCAAGTTTGACCATGGCCTCGAATTTCTCGGCGACGACGGTGTAAACCGGATACACGCGAATGTGCGGCGCCGGGAAATCGAGCAGCACCGGAAACACCGCCATCTCGGGCGCGGGCGTCACGGCATCCCCGGCGCCCACGTCGATCTGAATGGGGACCTGCGCTTTGCCGAGCATGCCCATGAGCCGCACCCGGACACCGCCGTACGTGTTGTCCTCTCGGATTTCTTCGGCGCGAACCGAGTCCGGATCGAAATCGAGGCCATCGGAGGGCACCGGTGTCGCCACGACCTCCCGGAAGACTCGGACCAGCGCTTCTTTTTCCGTGGGGCCAAAGCCGAGGAGATCGAGATCACGGGTAGGCCGGTGGGTTTTGTCGTCCCAGACGGCAAAGAGCATCGCTCCCTTGAGCAGGAAGCGGTCGGCATATTGGGACCGGCTGAGCCGAAACAGCAGCCGTTCAATCCCGTAACGGGCGAGCACCAGATTGAACTCTTCGCCGCGTTTCTCCGCCACGTTCTGCAGGCGGGCCTTGACCGACGCGGTCAGGTTTTTCGGCCCGTTCATGCCAGCATTTCCAGGTAGGGTTGGATGACCCGGCGGACCCGGCAGACATCGGCGGCGGCGGTCAGTTCGTCCATGGTGAACTTTCGCTCGCGCCAGCCGTCGCGCAGAGCTTCCACGGCGATGTCGAGGCCGTACTTGTTGCGGTACTTGAAGCAGTCAGCGACAGTCTTCGCTGGCGAGAAGACGCGGATCGATCCGCCGGCCAGCCTGTGCTCCTGCACGCCGAAGGCATGGGAGGCTTTTGAGAACTCACAGAATCGGAGCGGCAGCCCGCCGGCACGCGGGAAGTTGGTGCCCCGGGGCACGGCCAGCCAGACCTGATGGGGCGATTGAGTTCCGATCTGGTGGAATTGCAGGGCGGAGATCAGACAGACCACGCCGCGCGGCATCATTTTGGCGGCTTCGACGAGGGATTGGTTGTGATCCCCGTCGAAGGCCGCCGAGGCATAGAGGCCGCGCTTGAGCTGACGCACCTCTTCCCGGCTCACGAGGCGGCGGAGATACTCCCGGGAGTAGCCGGCGGCGACAAAGTCGCGGGCACGGAAGATCCCCAGGGCTTTGGCAGTCTCCGAGGCCTTGAGCAGCTGAGTGGCATTGTTACGTTTTGCGATCACTTATTTGGAAGTGATATGGAAAGATAACAGTCTTTCAAGCCTTGTTTCCGGGGCGTCAACGGGTCGGCAACTCATTCACTCCACTCCGGCAGGACGG
>CAZAFS010000614.1:0-1981 GCA_964484165.1 uncultured Opitutaceae bacterium
ACAGCAGCAGCCGGTCGCCTTCCTGCAACGGCCGCACCAGCACGTCGGTCAGGGGCGGGTCGGGCTGGCCGATGCAGCGGGTCAGCGCATTCCGCGCCCGCGGGCTCAGGAACAGGGCCGCGCCCTTGCCCTGCCGCAGCTTCAGCTCGTTTTCGACCGTATGGTCGAGGGTGAGCTTCTCGAAGGCATCGTCTCGCAGCAGGTAGCAGCTTGAATCGCCCACGTGCGCCAGGTGCAACTCGTGGTCGCGCAGCCGGGCCACGGTGAGGGTCGTGCCGATGCCGTAAATGGCGTCGATGGTCTGACCCACGCCGGCCACATAGTGGTTGATCGTGCTGAAGAGGGTCTCGAAATTCCAGTTCTCGCGGGCCGGCAGCTTTTGGGCCATGGCGGTCAGGCGGGTGATGGCCTCCTCGGCCGCCTGGGCGCCGCCGGCCAATCCCCCGATGCCGTCCGCCACAGCATAAAGGCCGAGGTCGTCATCGCAGAGAAAACGGTCTTCGTTCTCTTCGCGGACCTTGCCGATGTCGGTGAGGGCGGCGGAGCGGATACGCATGTCGGAGTGGTCCAAAGTACCCGGACTTGCATTAAACGAAAGGCTGAAATCGCTCTTCCCGGTTTTCCTTGGTCAGACGTAAAAAATCGCGTTTGGGCAGGCTGTCGAGGAAGAGCCGGCCGTAGGTCTTGGCCAGCACGCGCGCATCGAGGATGGTCACCAGCCCGCGGTCGGTTTGGTTGCGAATCAGGCGGCCGACGCCCTGGCGGAACTTGACCAGCGCTTCGGGCAGGGTCAGCTCGGTGAACGGCTGGCCGCCCCGCTCGCGCACCCATTCGGCCCGGGCCTCGGCGACCGGATGCGTCGGCACGTCGAACGGCAGGCGGGTAATGACGACCTGTGACAGGGCCGCGCCCGGCACATCCACGCCGGTCCAGAAGCTGTCCGTGCCGAAGAGGATGGCGTTGCCGGCCAAGCGCATGCGACGGGTCAGCTCGGTGCGCGAACCGTCCTCGCCCTGAAGGTAAAACGGGCGGCGGTTTCGGGAGTAGACCGGCTCGAGCGCCTCGGCGCACTGGCGCATGTCGTGGTGGCTGGTAAAAAGCACGAGGGAGCCGCCGCGGACGCGCAGGGTGCAGAATTCCAGGTAATCGGTCAGGGCGTCGAGGGCGAGGCGGGCGTCAGTTGGCGAAGGGAGCGGCATGTCCGCCGCCACGTACACCCGCATGTTCCGTTCGTAGTCGAAGGGCGAGGCAACCACGACCGCGTGCGCCTCTTCCGCGCCGATGCGCTGCTGGAACGGCTCGATCTGGCCGCCCATGGCCAGCGTCGCGCTGGTGAAGACCACGGCGGTGTGGCGCTGCAGGAGGTGTTCCCGCAGGTAGGGCGCCACGTCGATTGGCGCGGTGCGCAGGGTGACGATCTGGCCGCGTCGTCCGGAGCGCTCGAGCCAGTGCACGTGATCCTCGGCGCTCAGGCCGAGGAACTGACGCAGGCCGGTGCGGTGGCCGGTCAGCCGCCCGCGCTGTTCCAGCAGCTCGTCGCGGTCATGGCCCTCATCCAGCCGGTCGGCCAGCGTGCCCACGGCCTTGATCAGCGCGAGCAGGGGCGCGTCGAGCCAGGGCTCGGCGAAACCCTCCTCGCGGAGGCGCACCACCTGCTGTTTTTCGAGCCAGTGCTCGCGGAGGAAGCCGAAGAACTGCGCGGCCGCGTCCAGCGCGTCCTCGACGAGCTGCTTCTCCCGCGCGCCGCCGAGCTTGTGCAACAGGCCGCGTTTGCGCTGCGGGTTCCAGAGGTATTTCAACAGGCGGTCGGTGCCGTAGCTGCTCAACCGCAGGCCGAAATGCTCGGTGGCGACCTCGGGCACGGTCTGCCCCTCGTCGAGCACCACGAAGTCGTCGGGAAACAGCACGCCGCGGGTGCCGGCCTTGTCCGCCGCGCCGCCGGCGGCCAGGTGGGTGAAGAGCAGGCTGTGGTTGACGATGA
>CAZAFS010000615.1:0-1976 GCA_964484165.1 uncultured Opitutaceae bacterium
AAGTCATTTATCCCGCCGCGGCTCCTCCACCGTCGTGTAGCGCACCCGGCCGATCTTCCCCGCGGGCAGATAGCCGCTGAAGGCGATCGCGGGCATGACGAGCGCGCGTTTGCCGAGCAGGGTGCCCGGATTGAGCACGGCGTTGCAGCCGACCTCCGCGCCGTCGCCGACGATCGCCCCGAATTTGCGCAGGCCCGTCGAGCGCAGCGCGTCGCCGACGCGCACCAGCACGTCGCGGTGGTCGAGCCGGAAGTTGGAGCAGATGACGCCGGCGCCCAGGTGGGCCTTGTTCCCAAGGATCGAGTCGCCCACGTAGTTGTAGTGCGGCGTGGCCACGCCGTCCATCAGCAGGCAGTTCTTGTACTCGCAGGCGTTCCCGAGCACGCAGTCCTCGCCGACGATCACGTTGCCGCGCACGAACGCCCCGGGCCGGATTTCGGTCCGGGCGCCGATGTAAGCGGGCCCGATCAGCACCGCGTACGGGGGCAACTTCACCGTCGGGTGGATCCAAAGCGGCCCTTCGGCATGCACGCCGGGCGCCAGCCGCGGCAGTGGGGCGTCGAACGAAAACGCCGCCAGCGCGGGTCCGATGCGTTTCAGCCACTCCCACGGCGGCGCCTCAGCCGGAAAATGCGCCGCGAAAACGGCCAGCGACGGCGGCAGCGTGAAGAAATCGGCGGCGTTCACGGCCGGTACTCAAACCGGCTTGCGGCCTCCGGCCAACAAAAAAGCCACTAGCCCGGCCCCGGCGTCGGGCGCGCCGCGGGCCGGCCCTAGGGTCCGATGTTTATGCCGCCGCTGGCCAGGAACGCCACGACCAGCACGCCGGCGAGGATCAGAATTGTTCCAAGCCCCGCCAGGGAAGTGCGCACCGCATCCACGCGCTCGACCTTCAGGCTGGCGATGTCCGGAAACGGCACGCGCACCTCCTTCGCCGTCGCCGCCACCTTGCCGACCAGGACCCCGGTTTCAACGGCCGTCACCGTGAAAACATAGGTCTCACCGCCTTGGGTCACCACCTGCACCTTGTCCCCGACCTTCACGGCCTGGGCTTGAGCCGGCTGACCGGGCACGGGCGGCGGCACATTCTTCAACGAGACGCAGCCGGCGAGCAGCACGCTCACGCCGGCCAGCAGCGCCACCGCGGCGCGCAGTCCGGAAATCTGCCATCCGCGCCCAAGCCTGTTTCGGGTTTTCATCGCAATCATGCCTTTCATTCCGGGACGCCGATTTCGGGGATGGGAAGGTCCGGAATAACCCGGGCGGAAACGGGTATTGGGTCAGTTAGCCTGAATTGAGCGGCGACTGTTGGTCGGGGTTTCTTGTCTCGCCGACCTGTCCGCCATAGCTTCAGCGACGGCGGAAGCCTTGCGCGAAGGCGGAATCCTCGACAGCGGGACGTCGAAGTTTTCGGTGTCGGGCATTCCGCCGTCGCCAAGGCTATGGCGGACAGGAAAGCCCGACCTACCCAAACTGACCAACCAGCGCGGGGCGCGGCCCGCGCGCCCGCCACGACCGCCGCCACGTTGCTGGATTTCATGGCGCTTCCCTCGTTGTGTCTTCAGCCCGACGGAACGATGGCCCGCCCGCCGGGGCGGCGGCAAGCCGAAGATTGCCGGTTCCACGCCCCGCGCGGCGAAACCATCCGGTCCATCGCGATCCTGCTGCCGTTTCTGGTGCACGGCGCCATGGTGCTGCAGCAGCGCTGGCCGCGAGCAGGCTGGAAGATCCTCAGCGCGGTCGCCGTGCTCAATCTCGTGCTGCCGGCCAGCCACGTCGTCCAGAATCACCTCATTCCCATCCGCTCCGTGTGGGCGCAGGTGTTTTGAGGCCGGGGCCGTGCCGGTCTGGCTCTTGCCGGCAAGCGATGAGTAATGGTGTAGACCCCCGTCAATCAGCTTGGCCCTTGATTCTTCAGGCCAGCGCTCAGGTCCCACACTCCTTCGCCAACTACCGCCTGCGCGTCCTCATGCCCC
>CAZAFS010000616.1:0-1970 GCA_964484165.1 uncultured Opitutaceae bacterium
TCCACAGCGGCCGCACCCATCAAATCCGGGTGCATTTGAAATCCATCGGGCACCCACTGCTGGGTGACAAAACTTACGGCTGGAGACCGGATCCGAACCAGCCCGCGCCACCGCGGGTGATGTTGCACGCGGAGCGGATCACCTTCCTGCATCCGATCACCGTTCGCCCGATGGAACTGCACGCGCCGCTGCCGGGCGACTTCGCGAACCAGCTCGCCATCCTGCGGCAGGCCCGGCCCCGGCCGGAACCGGCGTGAGCCGGTCCGCCGCCGCGGATGGACTCCACATCGGGGTAACCGGTCGGGGCGCTTCGGCGTCAACGCCCCAGTATCCTTTAATCCCATGAAAAAGCTTCTCGGCATCGGTGTGGTGGCTGCGATCGTCGCGATCGCCGCCGTGGTCAATGCGGCAAGCGGCGGTATGGCGCCGACCCTCCGGGCCCGGTGGCCGCACGCTTTCCAGCGGGCGAAAATGAGTGTCATCGCCCAAAAACTCGGCCTGACCGCCGATCAGCGGGGCAAGCTCAAGGCCATCCGCGGCCAGACGGTGGAGGCGGTCAAGGCGATCCAGGCCAACAGCGCCCTCACCCCGGAGCAGAAACAGGCCCAGGTGGCAGCCGCCCGCCAGGCCGGCCGGGTCCAGATGGGGGTGGTGCTGACGGATGAACAGAAAGGCAAGCTGGCCTTTATCCGGAACCATCCGGAGCGCCTGAACGTCCTGGCCACCCGGCGGTTCAAAGTGGGCCTCGTCGCCAACCGGCTGGGACTGAGCCCCGACCAGCGGACCAAGATTCGCGATATCAACGCCAAGACCGCGGCCGCGGTGAAGCCCATCCGGATGGACGCCAGTCTTCCGCCGGAGGCGAAGCACGCCCGGGTGCGCCAGCTGGTCGAGGCCAGCCGTACGGAGATTCGGGGCATTCTGACGCCCGAGCAACAGATCCGGCTGGACCGCATGCGGCGGCGCCTGCTGGCTCCGCTCGGGCCGCTCGGTTGACCGGCTCTGCCGCCATCGCCGGGCGAGGCTCCAGTCAGGCCGACGCCGGTCAGTCGTCCAGCAATTCGGCCGCCACGCCGTACCGCAGGTTGTGGAACGAATGCCGGAAGGCGGCAAAGCCGCCGGCCGTGGCCACCGCGATCACCGTGGCCAGCGCGGTGGGAAACACGTCCGCCCGCGCCGGCGGCAATCCGGCAATCTGCTGGCGCGCCTTCAGGGGCAGCGGGGCGACTTGATCCAGCAGGGCGCGCAGCGTCATTACCGGGATGACCGCGTCCACTTCATCGATGGGCCGGCCCTGCCGCGCCGCCAGGATCGCACGGGCGGTGGTGACCGTGCCGCCGGTGAACACGGCGCCGGTGCCGGCCGGAAGATCGAAACGGAATGGACTGGCGGCGAACGCGGCGCGGCAGACCTCGGCCACCTGCTTCCGGCTGGCGGCGTCGAAGGGCCGGCACGGATCGCGCACGCAGCGCTCCGTCAGCCGGACGCAGCCGAGCGCGAGGCTCACCGCCTGGACCGGGCGGCGGGCGCGGAAGGCGAGGCATTCCAGGCTGCCGCCCCCGAGGTCGAACACGTAGAAGTCGAGCCAGGCGGCCAACGCCGGATCGGAGATCAGCCCCCGTCCGATCAGCCGCGCCTCCTCTTCGCCGGACAGGATGCGGATTTCCTGTCCGGTCACGGCGTGCACCCGCGCGCGAAACTCCGCGCCATTCGCCGCGTCGCGCACCGCGCTCGTGGCCACCAGCGCCGTCCGCTGGGGAGTGAGCGGCGCCAGCTCGGCCAGCAACTGTCCGATGGCCGCGAGGACGGCCTGCATGCCGGCCTCGGCGAGCATGGGCTGCGCCCCGCCGATGCCGGCGCTGATCCGGGCGTCGATCGCCCCGGTCTGCAGCGTCACCACTTCGCCTCCGGGGCCGCGGATCGCGGCGAGCGACTTGATCGAATTGCTGCCGATGTCGATGACGGCGACC
>CAZAFS010000617.1:0-1968 GCA_964484165.1 uncultured Opitutaceae bacterium
CCGGCAGCAGCGCGGTCGAACCGGCGACCGCGCGCCAGTGGTAGAGCACCTTCGGGATGTGGCGGATGCGCTCCGGCTTGATCCGCTCCACGTACCGCAGCGCCAGGTCCCAATCCTGGCTGCCCTCGAAGCCGATCCGGAACCCGCCGAATTCGCGGACGAGCGCGGTGCGCAGTACGGTCAGATGGGAGATGTAGTTCTGGGCGGTGAACAGGTCGGGGAGGAACTCCGGCTTGAAATAGGGGGAGTGGCGGTGGCCGTCCCGGTCGATTTTGTCCTCGTCGCTGTAAATGAGGTCGGTTTCGGGCCGGGCGTTGAGCATGGCGGCGACCTCGTAGAGGGCGTGCGGCGCCAGCGTGTCGTCATGGTCGAGCAGGGCGACCCACTCGCCGGTGGCGAGCGCGAGCGCGGAGTTGGAGGCGGCGGAGATGTGGCCGTTCTCCGTGCGGAAGGCGACCTTGATCCGCCGGTCGGCGGCGGCGTACCGCTCGAGCAGCGGGCGCACGTGCGGCGCGGTCGAGGCGTCGTCGGCGATGCACAGCTCCCAGTGCGAGTACGCCTGGGCGAACACCGAATCGATGGACTGGGCCAGCCACGCCTCCGGCGGGTTGTACACTGGCAGCACAATCGAAATCACCGGCTGGCGGGCGAAGGTGCCGGCGTGCGCGGCGAGCGCGGTGAGCGACTCGGGCGTGTGGCGGTCGTAGACGTTGATCCAGTTCTCGTAGGCCGTCAGCTCCTGCTGGCCGGTGTCCCGGTCAACGTGCAGGCGCACGGCGAAAAAGCGGTGCCAGGCGCCCGCTTCGTCGCCGACCTCGAGGGCGAGGTCGGCGTCGCCCTGCCGCAACTCCACGTCGATCTTGAAGCCGCAATACTCGGCCAGCGGGTGCTCCTTCAGCATGGCCAGCACGTCCATGCGCTTGAGTCCGTACAGGCCGGAATAGGTGCGCTCATCGATGAGCGCGCGGACCGCCCGGAGCGGGCGGGAGGCGAGGGACACGCACCAGCCGCGGATGCTCAGGGCGCGGGGCGGGAAGCTCCACGTGTTGGGGTAATCGACGCTCAGGCGGAACTCGGAGAGCTGCGGGTGGAAGTCGGCGGGCCGGAAGTCGAACTGCACCTCGGGCGGGACGGGAAAGTCGTAGTGCGGCACGCCGAGCAGCCGGTCCGGCCGGCGGCGCCAACGATCGACGAGGGTGCGGCGCAGGAACCGCAGCGGCGCGGTGACCCGCCAGGAGAACGTGGCCTGCATCTGGCGGATTTTCTCCTCCCGTTGGAAGATGCGGTCCTCTTTCTGCCGGACGGTCTCGCGCAGGAAGTCCGCCAGGAACTCGCGCAGCCGCGCCAGTTCCTGCTTGGAGTGTTCCCCGAGGGCCAGCGCCCGGGCGCGGGTTTCGGCAAGCTCGTAACGGGATTGCGCGAGGTCGGCCTCGAGCCGGGCGCGGGCCACCTCCAGGTTGGCGGCGTGCTGGCGGATGGCGTCGAGCACCTGGTGCAACTCGCCGCGGGCCGCCCGCTCCTGCTCGAGGCGTTCGAGCGCGGCGCGGGCGGGGGAGCCGCCCGCCTCGGCGTGGAGCTGGCGGCAGAGCAGGGCCACGTCGTCGGCCAGGCGCGTGAGTTCGGTCCAGGCGCCGCGCGCGTCGGGCGGCAGCGTGGCGCCGAGCGCGGCGACTTGGTGGTGCAGGTGCCGGGCGAGAAGAGGGACATCGCCCAGCGGGGTCGGCGCGGCGGCGCTCCAGTCGGTGCGCGGCGCGGCGGCGCGGACGGCGTCATAGAAGCCGGCCAGCCCGTCGGTGTTGGTGCCGGGGTCGAAATGCGCCCGCGCGAACGCCAGGGCCCCGCGCCCGAGCTGCGCCGCCAGCACGGCGTCGGCAAAGACGCGGCGGCAGGCCTCGGCGATCTCCTCCGGTGCCCCGGTCCGGAGGAACAGCGCGTCGCGCCCGTCCTCCATTTGCGCGGCGAGGTTGG
>CAZAFS010000618.1:0-1968 GCA_964484165.1 uncultured Opitutaceae bacterium
TTCAGGTTCTCGAGGAAACTCATCCCGTAGTTCTGCCGATACCGCTGGTCGATGTGCGCCAGGTTTCGGCACGGGTACGTCGGGCACTCGAAGCAGTACCGGATTGAGCCCGTCGCCAGCAGCTCGCACTGGCCCTTGAGATACGCGCATTGCTTGTCCCGCGGGCGACAACCGGCGCAATGGGTGATTTTCCCGCGCTGACGGGGAAGCTGGTGAACTTGAGCCAGGTAGCTGCTGCACACGCCGCAGTACATCCCGCACGGGGCAATCAGTTCTCGATCGAGTTTCACTGGTGGGGCGAACGTTCGAGAGGAGCGACGGCCACGGTTGGCGTGGCTTGCGCCAGCGGGAGGCGCGTTGGCCGACGGCTGGTTGGGTTCCTTTTTCATCTCATATACCGATCGTGAATGAAGACCCAGACCAGCACGCAGCCCAGGAATGAGCACATCGGCACGAGATTAAAAAAGAAAAGCGTCTCTCGCCGGCTCATCTCCACCTTGCGCGTCGGCACCATGAACACGAGAGCGCAAATGATGAAAGGCAGTAATCCGCGCACGACCAGTTTTTCGCGGGGCATGGCGCCGAGAAAGCTCAGGGACACGAAGGGTGCCGGAAGGATCCACAGCGGCAGATACCACGGCCAAAGCTCCTTCATGAGGACGCGTATGCGCAGCGGATCTTCGACACGTTGCTTTTCCCGGGCGCCGCGATGCCAATCATCGATCTTCTTGAACACGGACATATGTATTGGTCCAACAGGGTGGTGCGAGTTGGCTGAGTAGAGATCTTGTTGGTCGGATCTCCGGGAAAATCTGGCAGAATCAAGCCACGCCGGGCGGTGGCGGGCAACAGGGGAATTTCTCGAAACAAGCTGATGCCGGCGAATGACGGGCAATCCGGCGGGGTCCGGGCCTGCGCTCCGAAGCCTTGGCGAAGGAGCGCCGCCTTTGTCCCGCACGAGCGGGACTTCGGCGAGCAATGGCGCCCCCGCCCGGCATCGCCGAATGCCGCCGGTCTCCCTGACGGCGCGGTTCGGTCGCTTTCGTTCCGCATAAGCGGAACTACGGCGAGCCGAGGCGACCGCGCCCTACAATGTCGGGCCGTCGGAAGGTCTGATCGATCCGGAAAGTAGCGCGGCCATCCTTGGCTGCACGCTCGGCAGGCTGTTCTGCTGGCCAGCAGAATGCGCTACGTGGCGAGTGGAGGCGCCCCCGCCGTGCATCCTGCAGATTCGCCCGTTGTAGGGCGGCATCGCCGAATGCCGCCGGTCTCCCTGACGGCGCGGTTCGGCCGCCTTCGTTCCGCATAAGCGGAACTACGGCGAGTGGAGGCGCCCCCGCCCTACAATCGCCTGGCCGGGCGTGCAGCCCGGCCCTGAAGGTATCCGTGTGATCCGTGGTGCCTCGCCCTAGAGCTTGCCGCCGTAGACGGCGCTCTTGCCCAGTTCCTCCTCGATGCGAAGGAGCTGGTTGTACTTGCAGACGCGGTCCGTGCGGCAGAGCGAGCCGGTCTTGATCTGGCCGGCATTGGTCGCCACCGCGATGTCGGCGATGGTGGTGTCTTCCGTCTCGCCCGAGCGGTGCGAGATCACCGCCGTGTAGTTCGCCTCCTGGGCCATCTCCACGGCGTCGAGCGTCTCGGTGAGCGACCCGATCTGGTTGACCTTGACCAGAATCGAGTTGGCCACGCCCTCCTTGATGCCGCGGGCGAGGATTTCCGTGTTGGTCACGAAGATGTCGTCGCCGACGAGCTGGATGTCCTGGCCCAGCGCGTCGGTGAGCTTCTTCCAGGTGTCCCAGTCGTCCTCCCCGCAGCCGTCCTCGATCGAGACGATGGGATATTTCGCCACGAGCTCCTGGTAGAACGCCACCATCTGGTCGCCCGAGAGCTGGCGGCCGTCGGACTTCTTGAAAACGTATTTCTTGGTCGCGGCGTCGTAGAACTCGGAGGCGGCGGGGTCGAGGGCGA